>JAFPNP010000133.1 GCA_017411125.1 Kiritimatiellia bacterium | reverse complement strand
GATTTCGATCGGTTCGTACCGCGGGCTTCGCCACAAGCGCGGCCTTCCGGTTCGCGGCCAGCGGACCAAGACGAACGCGCACACGCGCAAGGGCAACCGCAAGGGCGCAGCCGCCCTCATGCGCGCCTCCGCCCCCGCGAAGAAGTAATTTCCGAGAGGACGAAATCCAATGAGTGAAGAAGAAGTGAAGAAGGAAGAGGCTGCGCCGGCTCCGGCCGACGCGGCCGAGGCCGCCGCGCCGGCGGCCGCCGAGGGCGAGGCTGCGGTAAAGAAGACCCGTCCGGGCAAGTCCATTCCGCCTGGCATCGCGTTTATCCGCTCCACGTTCAACAATACGCAGGTGTCCATCGCCGACGCCCGCGGCGGAGTGATTTCGTGGAGTTCCGCCGGCAAGGAGGGCTTCAAGGGCAGCCGCAAGTCGACGGCCTTTGCGGCCACGATGGTCGCCCAGACCGCAGCCAAGACGGCCTATGCCAAGGGCATGCATGAGTGCGAAGTGCGCATGCAGGGCGCCGGCGCGGGCCGCGAGTCCGCCGTGCGCGCCATCCAGGCGGCAGGCATTCACGTTACCATGATTACGGACTGCACGCCCGTTCCGCACAACGGGTGCCGTCCGCGCAAGCGCAGGAGAGTGTAAGATGGGTCGTTATACCGGTCCCCGTACCAAGATCGCCCGCCGTTTCGGCGAGCCCCTTTTCGGGCCTGACAAGGTCCTCGAGAAGCGTCCCAACCCGCCCGGGCAGCACGGCGCGCGCCGCCGCAAGAAACTGTCCGAATACGGCGAGCAGCTGCGCGAAAAGCAGAAGGCTCGTTTCATCTATGGCATGATGGAGCGCCAGTTCCGTATTTTCTTCAAGCGCGCGAAGGCGCGCGACGGAGTGACGGGCGACATTCTGCTCCAGCTTTGCGAGACGCGTCTGGACAACATCGTGTACCGCCTTGGTTTTGCGCCCACGCGCCGCGCCGCGCGCCAGCTCGTGACGCACCGCCATGTGGAGCTTGACGGCAAGATCTGCAACATCCCGTCATGCACGGTGAAGCCCGGGCAGACGGTGTCGATCCGCGAGAAGAGCCGCGACCTCATGGCCGTGCGGGATTCGCTCAACAAGAGCAAGCTTTCCGTTTCCTGGCTCACCCGCGACGACGCAGCCCTTTCAGGCACTCTGCAGAGCGTGCCCGAACGCTCCGAAATCCCGGAGAACATTGACGTCCAGCTTATCGTCGAATTGTATTCGCGCTAGGCGGCTGTCGACGGAGGCCTGCCGGGAACGCCGTTCCCGGTGGGTCGCTTGCAACTGTTTTTCCATTTCAAGGGAGATATTAATGCCAATCCGTTTGAGTCGTTTTGAAATGCCCCGCGCCGTGAAAAAGGACGAGGGTACCGCCACCGGAACGTACGCCCGCTTTACGGCGGAGCCGTTTGAAATCGGCTACGCCCGCACGATCGGAAACTCGCTCCGCCGCGTGCTGCTTTCCTCCATCGAGGGGTGCGCGATATGTTCGGTAAAGATTGCCGGCGTAAGCCACGAGTTCTCCACTATCCCCGGCGTTGCCGAGGATGTGACGGACATCATCCTGAACCTTAAGCGCGTGCTGCTGAAGACGTTCACGCGCGACACCGCAAGCCTCCACCTCAAGAAGACCGGCCCCTGCACCGTGACCGCCGGCGATTTTGCCGCCGAGAATTCGATCGAGGTGCTCAACCCGCGTCAGGAAATCGCCACGCTCGAAGCGGGCGCCACGTTCGAGATTGACTGTGACGTCCGCACCGGCCGCGGTTTCTGCCTCGCCGAGGGCAACAAGGTGCCCGACCAGGAGATCGGGCGGATCGCGATAGATTCCATCTTCTCGCCCGTCACGCGAGTGAACTTCCTCGTGGAGAACACCCGCGTCGGCCAGCGCACCGACTACGAGAAACTCGTCATGGACGTGTGGACGGACGGGCGCGTGACGCCCGACGATGCGCTGAAGACCGCTGCCGCCGTGCTGCGCCGCCATCTGGACGTGTTCGTGGACTATTCCTGCGAGGACGCCCTTGAGTTCGACGACGCCGACAGGAAGGGTGCCGACGAGCGCGAGCGCCTGCGCAAGTTGCTGAACATGTCCGTGAACGAGATCGAGCTTTCGGTCCGCGCCGCGAACTGTCTCAACAACGCCAACATCACGACGGTCGGCGAGCTTGCGCTGAAGACCGAGCCCGACATGCTGAAGTACCGCAACTTCGGAAAGAAGTCGTTGAACGAGATCAAGGACAAGCTGAAGGAACTCGGCCTTTGCCTGGGTTACAAGTTCGACGCCGACCTGCTCGAATCCAAGAAATAACCATTACAGGAGTTCAGAACCAATGCGTCACCAGAGAGTTCAAAAGAAGTTCGGCCGTTCCATGGAACACCGCAAGGCACTGATGAAGAGCCTTGTGACGAACCTGATAATCGCCGAGTCGATCAAGACAACGCTGCCCAAGGCGAAGGAAGCCCGCAAGGATGCGGAGCGCATCGTCACGGTCGCCCGCAAGGGCGGTCTCGCGGCGCGCCGCCTGGCGGCGTCCCGTCTTCAGCAGCCCAAGGCTGTCCAGAAGCTGTTCGACAAGATCGTTCCGCAGATGGAGGGCCGCAACGGCGGCTACACGCGCATCGTCAAGCTCGGCACCCGCAAGGGCGACGCGGCCGAGATGTGCATCCTCCAGTGGGTGGAGTCTCTCAAGACCGCCGCACCCGCCGAGACGCCCGCAGCCGAGCCTGCGAAGGCCGACGAAACGGCCAAGTAAGCAAGGTCGTTTCCGGTGGCTGGAGTGCGGTGCGTCCTTGGGGGCGCACCGCTCTCGTTTCCAAAGGTTGCTTTCGCCATGACACTGCCAGACAGGATAAAGAATCTCCTTTCGCGTGCCTTCGCCGTGCTCCATCCCTGCCTTTACGGCCCGATGAACGGCGGCGAGGCGGGCGATTTGGAGTCCCTATGCTCGGGGCTTGAAGCGGAGATCGCGCTTCTCATGCCGGATGTGGACGCGCACGAGGTCGTGGGCGCGTTCCGCGCACGCATGCCGGAGGTGCGGCGACTGCTTGAAACGGACATCGCGGCCGCATATGAAGGCGACCCGGCTGCGACTTGCCGTATGGAGGTTGTCATGGCTTATCCAGGCCTGTACGCCGTAACCGTCCATCGCATAGCGCATGAGCTTTACGCCCTCGGTGTGCCCATCATCCCGCGTATCATGAGCGAGCACGCCCATTCAAAAACCGGAATCGACATACATCCAGGCGCCACCATCGGGGAACGTTTCTTCATCGACCATGGCACGGGCGTCGTGATCGGCGAAACCACGGTGATCGGGCGCAATGTGAAGCTCTACCAGGGAGTCACGCTCGGAGCGCTTTCGTTTCCTAAAGACGATAAGACCGGAATGCTGATGAAAGGGCACAAGCGCCACCCCAACGTGGAGGACAACGTCGTGATCTACGCCGGAGCGACTATCCTCGGCGGCGATACCACGATCGGCCACGACAGCGAGATTGGCGGCAACGTGTGGCTGATGGATTCCATTCCACCTTTCTCTCGGGTGTACAACCAGACGCCGTTCCCGCGCATCAAGGCGAAGGTTTGAGCAAGTTCGTCGGTTTCTTTATTTTGGAGTTGCATATTTTCCCCAAGAATG
>JAFPNP010000132.1 GCA_017411125.1 Kiritimatiellia bacterium | reverse complement strand
GCGAAATACATCGGCCTGACCCAGAAGGAACTCGTGGCGGACAACCCGTCCTGGCGCATAGACATCGTGGCGGACAAAGACGCCAAGACGCTCATGATCTCCGACAACGGAGCCGGCATGGATGCCGACGACATGGAGAAAAACCTCGGCACGATCGCCTCCTCCGGCACAAAGGCGTTCCGCGCCGCGCTTAAAGAAAAAGGCGGGGCCAACCTGCCGGAACTCATCGGACAGTTCGGCGTCGGCTTCTACGCGGCGTTCATGGTGGCGGACAAGGTGCGCGTCGTATCCAAGAAGCGCGGCGGCGACGCGGCGTACCAGTGGGAGAGCGACGGTACCGGCGCGTACACCGTGGGAGACGGCGAACGCGACGGATACGGCACGAGCGTGATGCTGCACCTCCGCGACGAGTTCGACGAGTATCTCGACGAGTGGCGCGTGCGCGAGCTCGTGAAGAACTACTCCGACTTCATCGCATACCCCATCTTCTTCAAAGGCCTGCCCGAAAAGAAGGAAGAGAAAAAGGAAGGCGAGGAAGAGAAGAAGCCGGAGGAACCCAAGCCGCTCAACACGATGACCGCCCTCTGGAAGCGTTCCAAGAAGGACGTGAAAAAAGAGGAATACGAAGAGTTCTACAAGCACCTCACCCACGACTACACGGCTCCGCTTGAGACGATCCACTTCTCCGGCGAAGGGCAGGTTGAGTTCAAGGCCCTCCTCTTCATTCCCGAGAAGGCCGGCATGGACATCTACATGCCCCAGACGAAGCACGGCCTCTCGCTCTACGTGCGCAACGTGTTCATCGGCAACGACTTCGAAATGCTCCTCCCGGAATATCTGCGCTTCGCGAAAGGCGTGGTGGACTCGTCCGACCTGCCGCTCAACGTCTCGCGCGAAATGCTCCAGGACGACGCCGTGATCCGCAAGATCAAGCAGGCCGTCACCTCCAAAATCCTCTCCACCCTGCAGGAGATGAAAGAGAAGCGCAGCGACTCCTACCTGAAGTTCTGGGCCGTGTTCGGCCGCATCCTGAAGGAAGGCATCCACACCGACTGGGAGAACGCCGACCGCATCAAGAAACTCGTGCTCTACCCCAGCGCGAAAACGGAGGCGGGCAAACTGGTGTCGCTCGACGAATACGTCAAGGCGATGCCGAAAGAACAGAAAGACATCTACTTCCTCTCCGCCGAACGCCTCGACGAAGCGCGGCACTCTCCGCAGATAGAACAGGCGCTCAAGCACGGATGCGACGTGCTCTTCTTCGTGGATCCCGTCGACGAGTGGCTCGTAGACAGTTTCCGCGAATACGAGGGCAAGAAACTGGTCGACATCGCCAAGGGAGACGTGCAGTTCGGCAGCGAAGACGAGCAGAAAGCGGAGAAGGAGGCGAACGAAAAAGCGTCCGCAGACCTCAAGCCCTTCCTTGACGCGGTGAAAGAACAGCTCAAGGAACAGGTCGCAGACGTGCGCGTGTCCACGCGCCTGGCGGACAGCCCGTGCTGCCTCGTGGCCGGCGCCAACGCGCTTTCGGCATCCATGGAGCGCATGCTTCGCGCCATGAACCAAGAGGTGCCGCACGAGAAACGCACTCTCGAGATCAACGCCGCGCACCCGCTCGTCACGAAGATGAAGGGACTTTCCGGCGACGAACTAAAAGACGCGGTGGAGCTTCTCTACGATCAGGCTCTGATCGCCGAAGGCACCGCCCTTCCCGATCCGGCCCGCTTCACGAAGCTGCTCACGGCGCTCATGCTGAAATAGTACGCCGGGCTGCGTCCCGGCCGTCCACCCGCCGTCCTCGCAAACCAAAGCGCAAAATGTGGTATAATAACGACGCCTTGAAAAAGGCTACAGGAGCGTGCAAGAGGAAATGAAAAGAATCTGCGTATTGATGGGCGGGACGTCGAACGAACGCGACGTATCGATTACGTCCGGGGAGAACGTCGCCAAAGCCCTGGCGTCGCTGGGGAGGAAGTACGAAGTGCTTCCCGTGCGGCTTGACGCCGACAACCTCGACGCCCTTCCCGCCGGCGTGGACGCCTGCTACATCGCGCTGCACGGCGGCTGGGGCGAGAACGGCGGGGTGCAGGCCGCGCTCGACGCGCGCGGGATCCCGTACACCGGGCCCGGCGCCGCCGCAAGCCACATCTGCATGGACAAAATCGCAACCAAGAAAGCCCTTGCCGCCGCAGGCGTCCCCGTTGCCGCTTGGTCCGTCGCCACGTCCGCCACGACGCCCGCGCCTCCCTGTGGCTATCCTTGCGTGGTGAAAGCGCCGCGCGACGGATCGAGCGTGGGCGTATACCTCGTGAAGAACGAGGCGGACTTTGCGCACGCCGTCGCCGAAGCTAGACGCATCGACCGCGAAAAGTTCGGCGGCGACGGCGAAGCGCTGGTGGAGGAATACATCTCCGGGCGCGAAGCGACAGTCGGGATCGTGGGGCGCAACGCGCTCCCCGCCGTCGAAATCAGCGCCCCCGGCGGATGGTACGGATTCGACGCGAAATACAATTCGGACGAGACGCGCTACACCTTTCCCGACGACCCGTTCGTGCCAGAGATGCAGCGCATAGCGCTGGCGGCGTTCGACGCCGCCGAATGCCGAGGCGTTGCGCGGGTAGACTTCCGCGTGGCGCCGGACGGCCGGATGTGCGTGCTGGAATTGAACACGTCTCCCGGCATGACCGGCCACTCGCTCGTTCCGAAAGCCGCCGCAAAAGCCGGCATGGACTTCGCTGCGCTCTGCGACGCGATACTTCAGGCAGCCACGCATGATTAAGAGGAACAAAAACGTAAAACGCTCGTCCGCCGCAAAGAGGCTGATCTCCTTCGCGCTCGCCCTGCTGGCTGTCGGCGGTCTCGTCTGCGCCGGCGTCGCGATAGGCGTCGACGCCCTCCGCGACATATGGCGCGAGCAATTCGCCGTGCGCAACTCGCGCATCGACGTGGTCGTCACGTCTTCGGGAAAGATCGTGCATCCTGACGTCATCACGCTCCAGTTCGGTCTGACCAACGGCGCGAACCTCGCGGAAATCCCGTACGCCGAACGGCGAGCCAGCCTGATGAAGAGCATCCCGAACATACGGAACCTCAAGGTCGAGCGGCGGCTGCCGCGCCGCGTGACGGTGGAGGTGGAAGAGCGCGAACCGGCAGTGCGCATCGCCGCGCCGAAGAGCAAGGCGGACTCCGGGCGCGTGGCGGACTTCGACGGCGTTGTGTTCCGATATTTCAACTGCGGCCAGCTTCCGATCATTCGCGAAACCGGATCCGCGCGCGCCGCCGCGCCGGGCGACCGTCTAGCGGGCAACGCCGCCGCCGCCCTGCGGCTCGTCAAGTTCCTCGCATCCGCGTCGAGCGACCCCGATCTCTCCGAAATGCGCGTGCTCGAAGTGGACACCGCGAGCAAAGACTATCTGCTCGTCACGTTCGGCGACTATTCCACGGCGCAAATCGCCTGGGACTGCATGGACGCGGACACCGAGCGTTCGCGCACAAGCCTCCGTCGACAGCTCTCGCACCTCGCGAAAGCCATGGCCGCGCGCCTCACGCCGCGCACGACGCGCTGGATCGCGACGGACTTCGGCCCGGGCGGACGCATCTACGCAACGGATCCCGCGCGGGCCGCCAGACCGTGAACACCGAGAAAGGAACCGAATGAACCCATCCGATCCGATCGCCGCACTTGAAATCGGCACCACGCGCACGATCATAGCAATAGGCGAACCGCTGGGCGACGGACGCCTCCGCGTCGCGGCATACGACAGCATTCCGTCCTCCGGCGTCCGCAAGAGCCAGATCGTGGACGTGTCGCAGGCCAGATTCTCCGTGGCAGCCGTGCAGAAAAAACTCGTCAGCCAGTTCGACTACGCCGTGGCGCAGGCCTATCTGGTGGTTTCTGGCCCGCAGATCCGCACGGACCACTTCTCGGTGCAGGTGCAAGTACCGCGGGGGACTGTGGGCGACGACGAGATAGAGGAAATCGGCGAACGCATGTACGACGTCACGCTCCCGCCCGGACGCCAGGCGCTGGAAATCGCCCGCATCGGCTACGGCCTCGACGACATCGACAACGTCACCTCCCCTAAGGGCATGAACGGTCATCTTCTAAAACTCCAGACGCTTTGCATCCACGGGTCGGAACAGCGCATCGCGGACGCAAGGAACGCGGCGGACGCGGCGAAGCTGGAGATTCTCGACGTCTGCTACGCCGGCACCGCCGCCGCCACCGCCGTGCTGACGCCGCAGCACAAGCGCGACGGAGCGCTCGTCATAGACCTCGGCGGCGGATCTACGAACTTCACGGCATGGGTGGACGGGCGGCTTCTCTACGCCGACGTCATAGGCGTGGGCGGCGACCACGTCACCGAAGACATCCGCTACGCCTTCTCCATCTCGCTCGCGCAGGCAGAAAGGCTCAAGACCGAATCCGCGTCCGCCGTAATCGGGCCGGACGACTCCGGCGTGCGCATCCCTCTTCCGGCTTCGACGCCCGGCTTCAACGACGCGTCCATCTCTCTCAGCGCGCTCAACACCGTTGTAAACGCCCGCCTCGGCGAACTCTTCACCATCATCCGCGCGAAGCTCGACGAGGCGAACCTGCTGCACAGACTGAACGCGGGAGTGTTCCTGACGGGTGGTGGCGCGGCCATGAAGAACATCGTGCCGCTGGCGTCCAACGTGTTCGGACGCGCCGTCACGATAGGAAAAATCGTGCCGGAGGTCACCGGCCTCGAACAGGAGCGCAACCCCGCCGCGCTCGCCACCATCGTCGGGACGCTGATCCAGACTCTGCCGACGGAAACGCCGAACCGTTCCTTCATGGACGCCTTCCGCAGCATATTCGGAGGAAACAGGAGATGATGAACTCGCAACCCTCGCCCATCCTGCTGCTTGGCGTCGGCGGCGCAGGCGCCGCAATGGTCCGCGGCGTCCTCCGCTCTTACGGGCCCGGCATCCGCGCCATGGCGATAGACACCGACGCGCAGTCCGGCGCCGTGGGCGACATCCTGTTCCTCCTGCTCGGCGGCAACCGCCTCGCCGGACGCGGAACGGGCGGCCAACCCGCCTCCGCGCGCGCGGCGTTCCAAGACACCCCGTCCTTGCTCGACTCCGCTCTCGAAGGCGTCCGCACCGTCGTGATCGTCACCGCTCTTGGCGGCGGCACGGGAGGCGGCGCCACGGGAGAGATACTGAAACACCTCCACACGCTTGGCATCGCGACCATAGTGTTTGCCACCCTGCCGTTCGCCTTCGAAGGCGCACGGCGCAGCCATCTGGCGCGCGCGTCGATCGGGTCCATCGAGCAGCATGCGGACGTATCCGTGTTCCTGCCGCTTGACGAACTTGTCGCCGGCGCCGGCACCGACAACATGCGCGACGCCCTCTCCCGAAGCGTAGACACGATGTCGCTCGGCGTAACGCTCCTCTGGCGCGTCCTTGAAAAGCCAGGCTACATAATGTTCGATCCCGAACGTCTGCGCAACATCCTCTCCGGATGCGGCCGCGCGCAGTTCGCCACTGCCACGGCGCAGGGGCCGGACAGGGCTGGCGCCGTGCTCGCCGCGCTTTCCGAAAACCCCTTCCTCAAACGCGACGCGGACTCCGCGCACGTGCGGACGCTTCTCGTCGGAGTGCTGGCCGGCGACGATCTGCGCCTTTCCGAGGTAGGCGCCGTGGCAAGCGGTCTTTCGGCGGCGTTCGGACAGGGCGCGACGCTAGAACTCGGCACCGTGAACGACGAGGAAACGTTCTCCGGCCGCCTCACCGTGGTCGTGCTCGTGTTCAATGAAAGCGCCACGGCCATGCGCAAAACTCCTGCGGACGCGCCAAGACGGGCCGCGATGCGCCAGAACGGCGGCAGGGCGTTCGCCCGCACCGACCGCTTCCGCCATTCGGACGCGACCATGTGGAACGACGAAGATCTCGACATACCGACCTTCATCCGCCGCCAGCTCACATTGGACAGATAGGAAGAATGCCGCCTGACGGACACATCCGGCTGCTGCCGAACCACGTCGCGAACAAAATCGCCGCCGGCGAAGTCGTGGAACGTCCGGCCTCCGTGCTGAAGGAACTGCTCGAAAACGCGATCGACGCAGGCGCCACGCGCATAGACGTGACCGTAACCGCCGGCGGGCGCAAGCTCGTATCGGTGCGCGACAACGGCTGCGGCATGAACAGGGAGGACGCCCTTCTCAGCCTCGAACGCCACGCCACGTCGAAAATACGCGACGTGGACGACATCGAGCGCATCGCGACGCTCGGTTTCCGCGGCGAGGCCGTGCCGTCCATCGCCTCGGTTTCGCGTTTCACGCTAACCACGCGGCGGGCGGACGCCGACGCAGGAACGCGCCTCGTCGTGAACGCGGGCGTGCTTGCGGAAGTGAAGGACTGCGGCGCACCGCCCGGCACGTGCGTCGAAGTGCGCGATCTTTTCTGCAACGTGCCGGCGAGGAGAAAGTTCCTGCGGGCGTTCGCAACGGAAGAAGGACACGTGCGTTCGACGTTCACCGTCCATGCACTCGCCCATCCGGACGTCGGCTTCTCGCTTACGCTCGACGGACGCGAAACGTACCGCCTTCCGCCGGGCGCGACGCTCGAAGAGCGCGTGCGCGACATATTCGGGGCCTCATTCGCGGAATCGCTCATGCCGGTCGCATCGGACGCCAACGGCGTGCGCGTACACGGCTATGCCGAACGCCCCGGCGGCGACACCTCCCTGCGGCGCGACCAGTTCGTATTCGTCAACGGACGCCCTGCTACCTCCACGGCGATTGCATACGCGCTCCGCGAAGCCAGGCCTAGACAGCGGGCCGAGGCGCGTCCCGCGCTCGTGCTTTTCATCGACTTGCCGCCGGAACAGGTGGACGTAAACGTCCACCCCGCGAAGCGCGAGGTGCGCTTCCGCCGTCCGGCGGACGTCCGCGACGCAATAATCGCCGCCTTCGCGCCCGAATCGGGAGAGCGCGTCGTCCTTGATGCGCCGCCGCCGGAAACGGCAGAGCGCGTCGTCCCCAACACGCCGCCGCCAGAACCTTTCTCCGTTCCGTTCCAGCCGTCATTTCCGTCACATTCCACTGCAGAGAGCGACGACCTCGTCGCGCCACCGCCTCCCGCCGTTGCGCAGCCGACCGAAGACCCGCCGCTGCAAACAGCAACCGGACCGTGGCGCTGGTTCAACTTCCTCGCTCAGACTGCGTCCGGCTGGGTGCTTCTGGAAACAGACGCCGGACTCGTCACCCTCAACCCTCGCGCCGCCCGCGAACGCATCGCATACGAAAAGCTGATCGACGCGCAGGAAACGCTCTCGCAGCCGTTGCTCATTCCGGAGACCGTCACGCTGCCGCCGTCCGAATCATCCCGCATAAGGAATTTCCTGAACGAGCTGCGAGCCGTCGGCTTCGCCGTCGAAGAGTTCGGGCGCGACACGTGGAAAGTGGACGCCGTGCCCGCCCTTCTCGCCGGCGACCATGTTCCGGAACTGCTCGCATCGATCGCCGCAGACATATCCGAGGCCGGCGCGCGGCGCGGCGGCACGCGCTGGCGCGACGAGATTGTGGCGCAAAGCGTGGCGCGAGCGCATTCGCGCTCGTCCCTGCAGCTTTCCCCGGAAGCCGCCACGCGCCTCGTGGAAGACCTCGCCCGCACGCGCATGCCGTACGTCTGCCCGCGCGGACGCCCGATAATGATATTCACGTCGAACTCGGAACTTCTGCGGAAGTTCGACCGATGACTTTGCCCCGACTGCAAACCCAAGGAGATACAAATGACCACATACAAAACAACCGGCACCTGCTCGCGCGCAATCAACTACGAAGTCGCCGACGGCATCCTGACGAAATGCGAATTCGTCGGCGGATGCCCGGGCAATACGCAAGGCGTGGCGAAACTCGCCGTCGGGCGCAAGGTAGCGGATGTCATTTCCGCCCTCAAGGGCATCCAGTGTCGCAACGGCACGTCATGCCCGGACCAGTTGGCCCGTGCGCTTGAACAG
>JAFPNP010000131.1 GCA_017411125.1 Kiritimatiellia bacterium | reverse complement strand
GCGTGCAGCCAGATAGGCGCGCCGGAGGACTTCCAGTCCGACTGCCGCGCCACGATGAGATTTTGCTACGGTTTGGCGGACAAGGCCGAGTCGGCTCTTGCCGCGAGGAGGGCGGAAGCCACCGCCCGAAGCGCGGGAGGATTCCGGTGAGGGGGTCCGCTCCATACACGAACAACAGCCCGGAGATTCCGCCCGTTTGCGGCTCGCCGAGGCAACACCGATTCCCGGAAAAGGCATCCGGGCTCGATGAGGAGGAAAAAGAATGAACGAAGAGACGAACACGATAACGGACGCGCTTTCGGGCGGGACGCCGCAGGCGGACACGACCGACTGGAAGGCCAAGTACGAGGAGGCGCAGCACGCGCTCGAATCGGCCAAGGTGGACCAGGGGCGCGTCAAGAAACTGGCTGAGGAGAACGCAAAACTCCAGAAGCAGCTGGCGGAGCGCACCACGCGCAGGCCGAGCGACTACCTGAGCGACGAAGAGCGAGGGGAAATCGACGCGGCACAGCGCGGCATCATCGACAAGATGGTGGACGGGCGCGTTTCCGACGCGGTGGCGGCGAGCAGGGAGGAGATCGAGGCCCTCAGGGCCCAGATCGCCCGGCAGAACGCAGACCGCGAACAGCGCGACAACGCCAGGCGCAAGGCGGAGCTGGACGAGCGCTTCGAGCGCGAGTTCCCCGGGCTGGCGGCGCAGCTCGGCCCCGGCGGCGACAAGTCCGCCGCGTGGGCGAGATACCGCCGCTACAACGGCGCGTCGGTGGACGCGGCCCTCGCATCGTTCGACTTCGACACCCTCGCATGGCACGTCAGGAAGTTCTATTCGGACGAACTGGGCGTGGCCCCTCCTTCCGGCGGAACGGCGCCCGCCGCGCCAGACCCCGGCAACATCGGCGGCGGAAACCCCGTGGCCGCGAAACCCGGCAAGACCTACACCTGGGACGAGATAGACTCCCTGTACGACAGGATAGAGGAACTTCGCGCCAAAGGCGACAAGGACGGGATGAAGCGGCTTTCGGACGAAATCGAAAAAGCCCAGAGGGAGGGGCGCGTGAAGTAGGCACGAGCGCGCCGCCGCCTTCCGGGTCGAACGACGGAAAGGATGGCAGACAATGGCCATTTTGACAAACACCATAGGCTACAACGCGCCGGGATTCGTAGAAGGGAAGCTGAACTTCCCCGGAACCCGGTCCACCACGACTGCAAAGCAGTTCAAGAAGCGGCTTCGTGACAAGTCGCTTCTCCCCGAAATCACGACGATCTGGGGCGACAAGCTCGAAAAAGGCTCCACGGAGTACCTGATACCCGTGCTGCCGCTCATCGAAACGTATGCGACCAAGCCGGGCGACAAGGTGAAGTACCAGCTTCCCAAGTCTTCGATGGAACGTTTCGTCATAGGACGCGAACGCGCATGGGGCATCCACGTCGAGCAGGAGGACAAGCATTTCTCCGCGTTCGACATCGAAAGTCCCCTCATACAGGAAGCGCTCGTCCAGATGAACGAGGACATCGAGACCGAAATGCTGGAAGACATTCCGCTCAAGGTCGCGTCCTTCAACACCGGCAACAACGCCGGATTCACCACGCGCAACGTGGCGCTCGGCGCGGCGGACACGCCCGTGACGCTCAACCCCGACGGCACGCTGGCCAGCGGGCAGGTCCGTCCGCTGCGCTATCTGCAGCGCGCGGTGAACTCCCTGCGCCAGTACAAGGGTTCGTCGGGGCTCACCGGCCTCAAGATCGTCTGCAACGTCATGGTGGCGGACGCCCTGCAGGCCGACGAGAAGTTCGTCAAGGCGGACACGATGGGCGACGCGACGAGCGTCATACGCGGCGACGTGTATTCGCTCGGAAAGATATCCGGCGCGGAGATATACGTCTCCAACGCGCTGCCCGTCTACGAAGGCGAGGACGCGCTGGTGTACCCGGTGTACGTGCTCGACAAGAGCGCCATCGCGTACCACGACGAGATGAAGGTGGACGACAGGAACATGACGGACATCGACTACTGGGGCACGTTCTCGCGCTCTAAGCTGGTGTACGACTGGTTCCTCCAGTACCCGGAGCGCCTCGCCGTCGGCTACGTGAGCATCGTCTAACGGACTAGCGAAAGGAGAAACAGACTATGGCACTTACGGTAAACAACACTTTGTTCGGCGCCCCCGGCGTTTCCGACCCCGTGATGTTCCATCCGGGCCTCGTGGGCATAAAGCGCAAGGTGAACTTCGCCAAGACCCCCTTCGCCGCCGGTACGAGCTACGCGCTCTTCGGGCTTCCGAAGGCGTTCGTGGCGACCGGCGCGTTCGTGGAAGAGACGGCGAAATGCCCCGCGGTGAACATCACCCTCGGCACGAAGTCCGGCACCGCGTCCGACGTGATGGCGGCTACGGCCCTCGGCGGCGCCACGCTTGCGCGCACCGCCAAGCAGCTTGCGACGGCGAAGGTGATCGACGAGGGCGACATCGTGGCCCTCACCGCCACCGCGCAGACGAGCGGAGCCGTGTCCACCGTGGACGAGGGCGAAGTGAACGTCGTCGTGTACGGCTACACGCCCTACGGCGACAGCCTCGGCAACGTGGACACGCCCGACTGGCGCACGTCCACGTCGCCGGGTTCGGAGAACGAGAGGAACGTGGCGGGCATCGACCCGTACCAGAGCGCCGCGACGCGCAGGTCGTGACGAGCCGGCGGCGCGGAGGCGCAGCTTCTCCGCGCCGCCCGGATTCTTGAAACGCAAAGGAGCAGCAAATGACGCACTACGCAATGAACATCAACGACGGCAGATTCGTGTTCAACGGACCCGCCGCGCAGAAAAACCCCAACTACGTGGACGTGGACGACGCCACGCACGCGGCGGTCAAGAGCGGCAGGATCGGCTGGCAGACGATCGCCAACGCCGTCAAGGCCAAGCGCAACAACGATCCGAACTTCGACTGGGCGGAATACGACAGGATGCGCGACGCGCTGAACATCCGCAAGGCGGACTTCAAGCTCAAGGAGCGCGGCGACGACGGGAAGATCGCGGACGCGCAGGACGAAAACGCGCCGCAATCCATCAATCCGGCCGTTTCGTTCGTGGAGATCAACAAGACCGAGACGCGCCACGCCTCGACCGAGGACAACACCAACGTCGGCGGCGTGGAAGGCGGCGACAACTTCATCCCGGCGCCGGAGGCGGCGCGCAGGGCCGGCAGGAAGTAAGGAGGTTCCAGCCGATGGGCGACTTCGCGACAGAATGGGAGAGGCCGGAGTTCGATTCCGTGCCGTCGCTCGCCGAGAACGCGGTGTATCTGCTTCCCGAATGCGACGACGTTCTGCTGCGCAAGTCGCTCCAGTGGGCGTACAGGGACTTTTGCCGCCGCTCCGCCGCGCTGCGGACGTGGCGGTGGACAGAGCCGGAGGCGGACGCGCGGGCGTGGCCCGTCGTCCCCGTCCTTTCCGCCGAAATCGACTGCGTGACGCAGGTGTGCTTCGCGCATCCGCGCCGTCCCGTGCAGGGCTGGCGCGTCGTGGGCGATCCGCCGATGCTGGAGCTGCCGCGATGGCTCGCGGGGCACGATTTTTTCGAGGGTTCGGCGAAGGTGGAGTACGTGCAGGACAAGATCAACGTCGGTTCGCTGCCTGTGGAGACGGATGACGGCGGCGAACCGCAGTCCCCGCGCCCGTGGGGCCTGTGGGTGGAGGCGGTGGAGATGCCGCACATCGGCGAGGAGCGCGCGCCGAAGGCGTTTCTGCGGCGATACGGCGAGGCGATAATCGACGGCGCGCTTGCGCGGATGCTCTCGATGCAGGGCAGGCCGTGGACGGATCCGGAACAGTGCCGCCAGCACGCCGTGGCATACGAGAACGCGGTCTCGGAGGCGAGGCTGCGCGGGATGCAGGGAGGCCCGGCGGCAAACGCGGGCGCGACATGCGCGATAGACATGGGCGGAATGGTGTAGGAGAGGAGAAGCGGGCATGTGCGAATGGAAGCCGGATTTCGACGCGCTGAACGAGCGCGTCACGAAGATCGAGGGGCGCATGTCCCAGGTCGAGCACGATGTCGGGAAGATGCGAAGCGAGACCCAGGAGGGTTTCAAGCAGGGCGCGGAGGCGATGCGCGAAATCAACGTGTCCGTCTCCAACCTCGCCCACGACTTCGGCGAGAGAATGAACAGCTTCGACAAGCGCCTTGTCACAGAGAAGGAAAAGTGGGGCGATACCCTGCGTTCGATCCTCGTGTGGACGGCGAAGGTGGTTCTAGCCGGCGCGGCGCTGGCCATGGGCATAACGGCGTGGAGGACGTTCACGCAATGATTTCCGGCGGGTGCCGGGAACGCGGGCGGAAACTGAAATCGACTCCTGTTGGGCATCTGTCCGCGCAACTCTTGATAGACCAGAAACAAACCGAAAGGAAAACGAAACGATGAAAGAAAAACTGCTGGAGTGGGCTTTTGAATACCTGCTCACCAAAGAAACCGCCAAGAAACTGGCGCACGCGCTAAACGCGAAATTGGCCGAGAAGGCCGCGCTGGACGGCGGCAAGACGCGCATCGCGGGCTATCTCCGCGACGGCATGGCGACGATGGCCGTGTATTCCGGCGCGGTCGCCGACGACGGCAAGATAAGCGAGGCGGAATTGGCGAACCTCAACGCCCAGACCGACGCGCTCATAGACAAGTACATGATGTGAAAGGACGAACCGATGCTCACACCTGAAAAACTTGCGGACTTCAGACTTTGCACTCCGTGGAACGAATACCACGAGCAGGTCAAGGCGCTCTTCGGGCAAGACCCCGAAATCAAGATCGAATACGACGACAAGCGTAAGACACTGACGCTCCGCGTGGAATCGCAGCGCAAGGCGGCCGCGCTTTCGCGGCTCTTGCCGCTTGCCGTGCGCTTTGGCGGCGTCGAAGTGCGCGTGTGCGTCGTTCCCGCCAACGCGGCGGGCAAGACGCTTCCCGACGATGCGGCTACGGCTGACGTGCTGCTTGCCGCGTTCAACGGCAACCCCGCCGTGACGCAGGTGCGGCAAGTCTCCAAGGGACTGTTCCGCGACCTGTGCTACTGCGTGTTCAAGAAGGAGGTCGTGCAGTACCCGGCCGACAACCTCGGCGACATCAACGGCAACCGCTCCGTGTTGATGGAGGACATCGCCCGCGAAGTGCTCGCGGAGGCGAAGGGTGTCTGCTTCTGCACATCCGCCGGACGTGAAGACGCGAACGGATTCGGCGACGCGCCGCTCGGCGAATGGCCGTGACGAAAAATCTTGATCAAAACCCTAACCGAAAGGAAAACACCATGGGAAAGACCATCAAAGGCAAAGAAAAGACCGCCCGCAAGATCGCGGCGGCGAAACGCAAGATAGCCCGCAAGTGCAAAGGCAAGTGCGCGGCGTTCGCGCTGCTCGCCGGCATGTCCGCGATCATGACGGGATGCACGACCGCCGACAGCGCACAGCCCGCCAAGAGCCAAACGCAGGAGAACCGCTTTGACGGTTGCACGTTTGTCATGGCCGCGAAGACGACGATCAGCAACGGCGTGATTGTCGCCAATGGCGACGCCACGCCCGCGCTCGAAATGTTCACGCTGACGCAGTCGCTGGAAGCGACCGGCACGACCGACACGTTCGGCCAGACGGCGACGCAGACGCCGACAACGGAAGTCAAGCCCGACGTGAACGTGAACTATGCCCAGGGCGGCGGAATCACCAATCGCGGCACCGGCGGCGCAGCCGGAACGGGTGGCGCCGCCGGGGTCGTGGAGAAACTCCTCGCCTCGCTGACGGACGAGGGGCTTGCCGCCTTGAAGTCCGCCGTCGAAGGCAAGGCGAACGGCACGGTGGCGCTCAAGAAGAAGGACGGCACGACGGCCACGGCGACGTGCAAGGACGGCACTTGCACGTTCGCGGACGGCACGACGGTGACGGCGGCGGACTGCGCCGCCTGCTCCGAGCCGGTGAAGTGACTATTGCGCCCCGCCGGTTTTGCATTTCTCCGGCGGGGCGTTTGGCCCGGGGGTTGCTCTCTTTTCCCCCTTTGTGACGGGAGACGCCCGCGCCCGGAGGCCGGAACAGGGCGGTTTTCGATTTGAAAGGCAGGTGGAACGGACATGACGGAATTGACGATAACGCCGAGGATTTCGGACAAGACCGCGCGGTTCAAGGGAACCGTCGCGGCGGGCGAGCACGTCGCCGTGTCCGTGGCGGGCGGCGGCATCGCGGGGACGCAGACCTTGCGCCTGCGCGTGGTAGGTCCGGGCGGCAGGACGCTCGCGCAGTTCCCGGCGGAAGAGAACGACGCATGGGGCGCAGACTTCACCTGCGAGCTGAATCTCAACACCGTCCAGATGCTCAAGGCAGTCCCGCCGGGAGCGCGGATTCCGCTTCTGTTCGTGCTGGACGACTACGACAACAAGACGCTTTATTTCAAAGACCTGTGCGAGGTGGTGCATTGGCCGCGCCGTACGGGCGAGGAGGAGCCGTCGCCCGTGAATCTCGACGGCTACAAGGACATCATCGAGGATTTCGAGACGCGGCTTTCCGGCGCGGAGGACTTGATGGAAACGGCGTCGGCGGACGCATCCGACGCGAAAAGCACGGCGGCGTCGGCGGCGGCGACCGCGGCGGAGGCCGACAGGTTTGCGCGGGATGCACAGGCGAACGCGGCGAACGCCGCTTCCGCCGCGCAGACCGCCGTGAACG
>JAFPNP010000130.1 GCA_017411125.1 Kiritimatiellia bacterium | reverse complement strand
GAAGTGGGAGCCGAAGAACGCCGAGCGGTTCATCCGGCAGAACGCCGCGTTCTGGCTCGACGCCGCCGCCAAGGACACGCTCACCGTCAATTCCAGCGGCGAAGTCACGCGCTGGGCTTCCCGCGTGGGCAGCAATGCGGCGGCGGGACACGATCAGGGTTTTTCGTATCCTGCATACAACGCCTCGACCTACGGCTTCCCGACCGTCGATTTCGGTGCCGTAGGCACGCCGAAGGATTTGAACTTCACCGCCGTCACCGGCATCCGGACAGTGTTCATGGCGGTCAAGATAGATGATTCCCCCAATGCCTTCTGGCTTGGCTACACGGGGTCGGTCATTTACGATTTCCACCGCGGCACCAGTGGACAGTATGCGGCCAATTTTTCTGGCACCGGCGTAAAAATCGGCTACGTGTGGAACGGAGCAACGCAGGTCAATCCCACTTCCGACAAACCGGACGCCTCAAAGTTCAATATTATCGCCATGCAAATGAAAGACGGCTTGACGGCGTCCGCCAACCGCATTACGCGCGATAGATACGAGAACAATCGCTGGGGCGGCAAGCAGCTTTCGGAACTCATCGTGTTCACCAAGGACCTTTCCGCCGAGGAGCGCACAGCCGTGACGGAGTACCTTCAGGCGAAGTGGGGCGCGAGCGAATTCCAGTGGGAGACGCGCATGGCGATGGAGACGCCCGACGACGGCGAATGGCGCGAGGATCTGTACCGCGTGTTCGACGCGGACGCTTCCGTCCCGGCGCTCGGCGCGGTGTCGGCGGGCGTGGGCTTCTCCGCCGACGCGACGCTTGACGGCGGACAGCTTTCGCTCGGCCTCGCCGGCTTCTACGCGGCGGACGGCGTGACCGCCACGATCGCGGCGCCGATCATCAGCGACGTGCGGGTGTTCGGGCCCGGCACGGTGGTGTTCGACCCGGCGCAGACCCTCACCGGACTCTACGTCTCCACGAACTCCACCGTCGTCCTCAAGCCCGGCGCGTCCATTGCGGACGGCGCGGTGTTCAGGAAGGGCGCGAAGATCGTCATCGACGTGACGGGCTACGACTACGGCGACTAC
This sequence comes from Kiritimatiellia bacterium, assembly GCA_017411125.1. Classification (GTDB taxonomy): domain Bacteria; phylum Verrucomicrobiota; class Kiritimatiellia; order RFP12; family UBA1067; genus RUG572. Next base: position 28,606 of record JAFPNP010000130.1, on the reverse strand, counting down.
GGCACCGTTTCCCTGGGGTCCTTCTCGCTGCCGGATGCGGACGGCGGTACGGACATTCTCGACTACGTGACGACCAGCCTTCCCGCGTCCGAAGGCTACGGCGTCACGTACAACGCAACCGAGGGACGCCTTGAGGTCTCTCGCGGCACGAAGCCAGTCGCCGCCAAGTGGAAGGGCGGCGCGGACGCCAAGGTTGCCTCTAACTGGGAGTGCTACGATGCGGACGGCAACGTCATCAACAATCCCGCGCCCGTGCCGGGACGCTCCGTCGCGACGGTGACGCTTGACGCCGACCTCGACATGCGCGGCTGGGGCGAGACGGTGTTCGCGGACGGCGTGAACATCGATCTGAAGGGTCATTCGATGTACGTGGACAATCTCGACGGCACGTCCTTCGCGAACGCCGCGTTCGCCAACTCCGTCGCCGGGACGACGGCGACGCTCGACGTGACGGTTGCGGGCAGGACGACGGTTTCCGATTCCACGGCGACGATTTCCGGCAACATCAAGTTCGTCAAGTCCGGCGCGGGCACGTTCGTCGCCCGCGTGGCGCAGTCCTACACGGGCGGCACGGAAGTGCAGGGCGGCACGTTGATGGCCGGGGCGGCAGGAACGACGAGTCCGCTCGGCGTTCCTGCGGACGGCGCGGCGCAGAGCGACCTCACGGTCGCGTCCGGCGCGACGTTCGATCTGAACGGCAACGGCGGATGGAGCGCGTACCGGCTCGTCATGGCGGGCGGCACGGTGGACAACAGCACCGGGAAAATCGGGGCGACCACCGGAACTTTCACCAACGTCGTTTTGACGGCGGACTCGAAGTTCAATGCGCCCAACCACAAAGACTGGCCTCTTACCGGCAAGGACTACGCGCCCGTCACGATCGACTTCGGCGAAAACCACACGCTGGAGATTGCAATCGACCAAGTTACGATGGACTTCACGTTTGCCAACACTATCGCGCTCGGCACGGGCCGCATCAACGTCGTCTCGGGCGGCAACCTGGTGTTCGGCGCGAAAGGCGTCGCCGCCGCGAACGGCGAAATCCACCTCGAGAACATCGACCTGCGCGACAACGCCGCGATGTGCATCTACGCGCCGGTGAACGTGCGCGACTACATCGCGGACTACGGCAATGGCGGATCGAACAATTTCAACTTCCGGCGCGCCGTGGGGCTGGGCAGCACCGAGGAGTTGAAGGTACATGGGCGTTTCGTGCCTCCGTCATACGACGTGTTCTACGGCTGCACGATGCAGGACGGCTCGACCATCGATCTTTCGCGCAGGGTGGGCAAGCTTCCGCTGAATCTTGCCAACGGCAGGGCGTGGAAGGAAGGCGACCCGGAACTTCTGCACGGCGAGGTGTCTTTCGCCGGCGGCACGGTGACGGTGGATCTCTCGGCGTTCGAGGAGAACCTGAAGACGATGGCGAACGAGGGCGCGCTGGTGCTGACGTGGTCGGCGAAGCCGGAGAACGTGTCGTTCAAGCCGGACGACGCGACGGCCCGGCGCGGCTACGCGCTCACGAAGACGAGCGAGGGCCTGAAGCTCGTTTCCGCCGGGTTCATCATGTTCCTGCGGTAAGGGGTGCGCGTCTGCCCGCGACGAAAATTTCGCGACGGAATTTTCGTCGCGGGAGCAGTGTGGCAAAGTGAAATCTGTAAAGCGGTTGAGAATGAACATGAAGTTGAATGGAATGCTGTTTGCGGCCGCGCTGTTTGCGGCGCCGTCCGTCTGGGCGGTCGAGGTCGCGGCGGACGAGGCGTCGGCCGCCGTGGCCGGATGGGTGAATATCAAGGCCGCGCTAGGCGAAGATTTCACGGCGCAGCCCGCGAACGTGCGGGAGTACGCGGCGAAGGACGGCAAGGGCAAGTACTACGTCGTGGAGCTGGAGGGCGGCGGCTTCGTCGTCACCTCCGGCGACACGGATCTCGAGCCGGTGCTTGCCTACTCCAAGGCCGGCACGTGGGTGGACGACGTGAAGCGCAATCCGCTTCTCGCGATGCTGCCTATCGACGTGGCGGGCATGACGGCCGAACTGGGTTCGGCAGATTCGACCGTCCAAACCAGTGGGCGTCGGCTTGCGGCGGGAGCGTCGTCGTCTTCGGCGACTGCATCCGCCAAGGCATCCAAGTGGGCCAAGCTCAAGGCGGCGGCATCGTCCTCCGGTTCGCGCCGTCTGGCTGCGGGCAGTCAAACCTCCGTTTCCGACCTGCGCGTCGGCAAGCTGCTTACGTCGGAGTGGGGCCAGGACGGCGGGAACGTCTACAATTACTACGTGCCGAACCACTATCCGTGCGGCTGTTTGGCGACCGCCGGAGCGCAGATAATGTACTACCACAAGTGGCCGCGGAACACGACGGCGCTCGTGCCGGTGCTGCCCTTTCGCGGAAAGGTCGGCAGTTCCGGCGACTGGACTCTAAGCGGCTACCGGAATTCGTCGGATGCGTCGTACACGGCGTGGGACCCGGCGTTCGGCGGTCCGTACGACTGGGATTTCATGAACGATAAGCCGTCCTGGTATGGCGACATGACTCCCGCCAGAGCCGTAGGCCGCCTGACCCGCGACGTGGGCATCGCCTGTCACATGGATTATGCCAGCGGCGGCAGCGGTGCGCACGAAGCGGCGCTGTATATGCGTTTAAAAGACCAGTTCGGCTACGCCAACGCCTGCTTCAACCGCAATCTCGCAGGCGACAGCGGCATGCGCAGCTGGAAAATGGCGATGCTCTCGAATTTCGACGCGAAACTTCCGGTTAGCGTGGAAGTGCCAGGGCACTCGGTCGTCGCGGACGGATACGGTTATGACGGCGACACGCTCTACATCCACTTCAACTTCGGATGGAACGGCTCAAACGACGCCTGGTACGCCCCACCCGATCTTACCGATGCGGGCAGCTCCTACAATTCGATTCAATGCATAATCTACAATATCTACCCGGAAGGGACGCCTGACTGCACCATCGTGAGCGGAAGGCTGCGCGATGCCGCCGGTTCGCTCGTCGGCTCGGGCGTCGCCGTGCAGGCCCGGAACAAGTCCACCGGCGCGGTCGTCGAGGCGACGACGGACGCCAACGGCATCTACGCGCTCCGGCTTCCGGCGGGCGAATACGCCGTCGGCTTTTCCGACGGCTCCGGCAACGCAGTCGCGACCAACCTGACGGTCGAGGCGTGCGTTTCCACGCGTCTTGTCCGAAACGACAGCGGCAAGACTGAAGAGGAAATCATCGACTTGGAGCGCAGCAGCACGTATTATGTGGGCACGGGTTCTGTCGGCAACCTTTGCGGCGTGGAGCTGCAGCTTGCCGCCGTTTCGGCGCCTGTCATCTACCCCGCGTCCAAAACGACGTTCTACGGCGCGTCGCGGACGGTGTCGATCTCGTGCGCCGACGCGGCGGCGGAAGTGCGCTACACGACGGACGGCACTGAGCCGACGGCGGCGAGCGCGCTCTACACGGAGCCGTTCGCGGTGACGGCCACCACGACGGTCAAGGCCAAGGCGTTCGTGGGCGGCTATTGGGGCGGCGCGATAGCGACCGCCACGATTACGAAGGGCGTGTATTACGGCTACGGCGGGCTCTATGCGGACACGAAGGCGAACCGCGCCGCGCACTGGATCGACGAGCGGGCGTCCATGCAGGAGGCGACAGGGACTTGGTCGCACTTCGCGGAGTACGTGGACGGCAAGGTGTCGTTCACGGAAGGCAACGAGTTCACCGCGTCGTCCCCGTCGAAGGGTACGAAGACCGAGGTCGTCGCAACGCTCTACTTCGATACGCAGGGCGACGAGACCGACAACGACTTCGGCGACGTGAAGACCGGCATCCGCGTGAGCCTGGGCGGTTCGTTCCAGCTCTATACGTCCGAGAACGGCGTGAAGAAGTGGGTGGACGTTTCCGCGCAGGGCGTCACGCCCGCCGTCGGCGTGGCGTACACGGTGAAGTTCACGCTCAGTTCGCTGTCGAAGACATACACGGCTTCGATCATGGACGGGCAGGCGGAGAAGCCGCTTGCCGCGTCCAACGGCGCGACCAAGTTCGCGTTCGCGAGCACGGCAGACGGGAATGTGCGGAGCGCGGTGTTCACCGGCGAGGGCCGGATGGAATCCGTGAAGGGCAGCTACCGGTCTGGCGGCGCCATGATTTTCGTGCAGTGACGCGCTTCCGTGCGTCCGTCGGGAGGGACGCGCTCCCGCGCGTCCGTTCGCTTTCGGTCGCGCAGGAGCGCGACCCTTCCCGTGTCGCGTCCAGAGGCCGCGTCTGCCGTATGATAATTCGTTGTGTCGAATATTTTTTGAGAATGTGGCTGCCTGTTCGTTGTGGATTGTGGTATAATGTGGGCCGAGGGGAAATATGATATGATTGAAAGACCATTCTACATTGAAAAAATCAAGCCGTATATCGACAAGAACATCATAAAAGTCCTTGTCGGCATCCGGCGTTCAGGCAAATCGTTCATAATGATGATGGTGAAGGATCTTCTCAAGGCGAACGGCATTGACAAGACGCATATCATCGAGGCCAATTTTGAATCAAAGGCGTTGCCTTTTGACAAAACGGCGGACGGTTTGTATGCGTATGTCAAGGCGAGAGCGGGGAAGTCCAGAGGCAGACGTCTCTATCTTCTGCTGGACGAGATACAGGAAGTTGAGGGTTGGGAGAAGGTTGTAGACGCTTTTACGGTGGATTTTCCGGTTGACGTGTATCTCACAGGATCGAATGCCAAGTTGCTGTCGGGAGAATTGGCGACGCATCTTTCGGGGCGATATGTCGAAATCCGCGTCTATCCTCTTTCCTTCGCTGAAACCCTTCCCTGCTACAGGGCGTTGTCGCCGGGGATTTCGGAGCAAGATGCGTTCATGCGCTATGTGAAGGACGGTGGGATGCCGTTCGTCCATGACGCGCACATTTCCGGGGAAGTGTTTCGGGCGTACATGTCGGACGTGTTCAATTCCGTCTTGCTGAAGGACATTGCACAGCGCCGCAAACTGCGCGATACGGATCTTCTGGAGAAGATACTCATGTATCTTGTTTCCGAAATCGGACACGAGTTTTCCGCGCCGTCGCTGTCGAAATACTTGCGGCATGAAGGGCGCACGGTCGCGCCCGAGACGCTTTACAACTACGTGCGCTATGCGGCGGAAGCGTGTTTTTCCGTCGAATTGAAGCGCAACGACGTCGCGGGGAAGCGCATTCTGTCGTCGCGGCAGAAAGTCTATCTGTCCGACCACGGTTTCCGGGAGGCGATTTTCGGGAACAACGAGGCTCGCATAGACCAGGTGCTTGAAAACATCGTTGCGGTCGATCTTGTCCGTCGCGGCTACGGCGTCACGGTGGGGACCGTCGGCGCGAAGGAGGTTGATTTCATTGCGCAGCGAGGGAGTGAGCGGATCTACGTCCAGGTTGCCTATCTCATGCCGACGGTCGAGACGCGAGAACGCGAGTTTTCTTCGCTGGAGCAAATACGCGACAATTATCCAAAATACGTGCTTTCCCTCGACATGCCCGATTTCTCGCGCAATGGAATCGTCCATCGGCGGATACACGATTTTTTGTTGGATAGGTAGCGCCGGCGGCGCCATGGCAAAAGTTTTGTCGCAAAACTTTTGCCATGGTGATGCGTTTTGTGGTATACTTCCGCGTGTGAAGTTGAACAATCCATTTCTGACGGCCGGTTATGCCGGACCGGAATATTTCTGCGATCGTGTCGAAGAGACGCGAAAACTCATTGCCGCACTCAAGAACGATCGCAACGTCACGTTGATTGCGCCGCGCCGTTATGGCAAGACCGGGCTGATACGCAATGCGTTTGCGAAACTTCCTTCGGACTGGACGGGCGTCTATGTCGATATTTATTCCGCGAAAAATCTGGCGGCGTTTGCGAAGATGCTGGCTGGCGCAGTGTTTGGCGCGCTTGACAGCCGCCTGGAGAAAGCGATGTCGGTGCTGTCCACGTTTTTCAGGAGCTGCCGGCCTACCGCCACTCCGCAAGGCGATGGGACGGTCAAATTCTCTTTTGACATAACCTCCGACAATGCGGAAGCGTCTCTCAAGGACGTGTTCGACTATCTGAAGGCGCGCAAACGGCGCGTGGTGATCGCGATAGACGAGTTCCAGCAGGTCCGGGAGTTTCCGGAAGAGGGTGTCGAGGCATTGCTCAGGAGCTATACGCAGTTCATACCGTGGGTTCGTTTCTTCTTTGCGGGGTCGCGCCGGCATTTGATGTCGGAGATGTTCGTCATGCCGCAGGGCGCGTTCTACCAGTCTACGCAGATAATGAATCTTGACGTGATATCGCCTGACAGCTATCTTGCGTTCGCGAGGGGCTTTTTCTCTTCTGAAGGGTGGAAAGTGGATGAAGGCGCGTTCATGCGGCTTTACAGGAGGTTTGGCGGCGTCACGTGGTATGTCCAGGCGGTTTTGAACAAGATATGGGAAACGCGCATGTCTTTTCTCGACGACGCCCAGACGGATCGGGCGGTCACCGAGCTTTACGAAGAACGCGCGTTGATATACCACGATCTTCTCAATGCGCAGAACGAAGCATCGCAGGAGCTTGTCAAGGCGATCGCCCGCGCCGGAACGGTGGCGGAGCCGACGTCGGCGGAATTCTTGTCTGCAAGCGGACTAAGGGGCGCGTCTACCGTCAGGGCCGCGCTCAAGGATCTTGCCGCAAAGGATATCGCGTACAGGTCGGAATCCGGGTGGATAGTCTACGATTGTCTTTTTGCGGAGTATTTGCGTTCCATCCAGTGACGGTTTCGCTGGGTGCGGTTTGCAATGTGTAAAAAAAACAAGGAGGGAAATTCGATGTTCAAGACGATTCGAGTGGCGGTTTGCATTTCTGCCGGGGCGGCGGTTTGCGCCGGAGCGGTGTGCGGGGATGTGAATGTTGAACGCGACATTGTGATCTACGGCAGCACGCCGGCGGCCGTTTCCGCCGCCGTGCAGGCGAAGCGCATGGGTGCGAGCGCCGTGGTCGTTTCGCCCGAAACCCGCATCGGCGGGCTCACTACGGGAGGGCTGGGGCAGACCGACATCGGAAACAAAGCCGCGTTCGGCGGCATCGCCCTGGAGTTCTACAAGGCCGTGGCGGACTGGTACGGCGATCCGGACAGGCTCAAGGTGCAGTTCCCGGACGAGCGGAAGAGAAAAGCCGTTTCGGCCGGCATCCGCAAGAGCGCGTCGAAATGGACGTTCGAGCCGTCCGCCGCGCTTGCTATACTGGAGGGCTGGGAGAAACGCGACGGGCTGGACGTCCGGCGCGGCGAATGGCTCGACCGCGAAAAGGGCGTGGAGAAAAAGGACGGACGGATAGTATCGATCAAGACGCTCTCCGGCAACGTCTATAGAGGAAAGGTGTTCATCGACGCAACCTACGAGGGCGACTTGATGGCGGCGGCGGGAGTGTCGTACCATGTCGGGCGCGAGGCGAACTCCGTCTACGGCGAGACGCTCAACGGCAACGAGCCGGGCTGCGCGAAGTACCACCAGCTCCACAAGGGGATCGATCCATACGTCGTTCCGGGCGACAAGACGAGCGGGCTTCTGCCCGGCGTCGAACCTTGCGACCCTGACTTCAAGCCCGGCGACGGCGACAAGCGCGTGCAGGCGTACTGCTTCCGCATGTGCCTCACCGACAACCCGGAGAACCGCATTCCTTTCGCCAAGCCCGAAGGATACGACGAGAAAGACTACGAACTGCTGTTCCGCCATCTCGCGCTCGGCCCGCTCGACCGCAACGGGATGCCGTGGATAAACTCGAAGATGCCCAACCGCAAGACGGACACCAACAACCGCACCGGCTTTTCCACGGATTTCATCGGGCAGAACTGGCGCTGGCCTGAGGCGTCCTACGCCGAGCGCGAGAAGATACTTGCCGCGCACCTCAAGTACCAGAAGGGGTTGATGTGGACGCTTGCAAACCATCCGCGCGTGCCGGAGAAGATACGCAAGGAGGTTTCGCGCTGGGGCACGTGCAAGGACGAGTTCAAGGACGGTTTCGGCGACGGATGGCAGAAGCAGCTCTACGTGCGCGAGGCGCGGCGAATGGTGGGCGAATACGTGATGACCGAGGCCAACTGCCGGGGAACGGCCGTCGCGCCGCGTCCGGTCGCGATGGGTGCATACACCATGGACTCCCACCACGTGCGCCGCTACGTGACGGCGAAAGGCTACGTCCAGAACGAGGGCGACGTAGAGGTGAACAAGGACGACAAGGGGCGCCGGTTCCCGCCGTACCCGATCGACTACGGCGCAATCGTGCCGAAGCGCGCGGAGTGTGCGAACCTGTTCGTGCCGGTGTGCCTTTCCGCGTCGCACATCGCGTTCGGGTCGATCCGCATGGAGCCTGTGTTCTTCGCGCTCGGACAGGCGGCGGGCGCCGCCGCATCGTTGGCCGCGGCGGACGGGAAAGCCGTTCAGGACGTTCCTTACGAAAAGCTGCGTTCGCGGCTTCTCGCCGACGGGCAGGTGCTTTCGTTCAGTAAAAAGCCAAAGAGTTTTGAACAAACCAAAGCAAAGGAGAGCAAATGAAAAGAACATTGTTTGCGCTGTCCGCCGCCGCATGCGCGGCCGCGATGGCGAACGTCGAGCTGGGCACGCCTTTCGGCGACAACATGGTGCTCCAGCGCGGAAGGCCTGTGCCCGTGTGGGGCACGGCGGACGCCGGCGAGAAGGTGACGGTCTCTTTCGCCGGGCAGGTGAAGAGCACGACGGCGGGCGCGGACGGCAAGTGGCAGGTCGCGCTCGACGCGATGGACGCCTCGAAGGAAGGGCGCACGCTCGCCGCGCGCGGAAAGAACGCGAGCGAGGCGCGGAACGTGCTGGTGGGCGAAGTGTGGTTTGCGAGCGGCCAGTCGAACATGGAGTGTCCGATATGGGGCGACAATCCTCGCTACCGCGACGGCAAGGGCGCCATGATGATCCAGTCCACCGTGCGTCCGTTCATCCGCTGGGCCAAGAATCCGAGAGTGCCGTCCGCCACGCCGCGCGCGATTCCGCGTTCGCCGTGGAACACGTACACGCCGCAGTCGTTCGCGGCTTTCAAAGGTATGTACCTCAGCGCCGTGGCGTACTATTACGCGCTTGAGCTGTACGGTGCGCTTGACGTGCCGATCGGCATCGTGGACTCCAGCTGGGGCGGCACTTGCATCGACACGTGGACGCCTCCATGCGGCTACGAAAACCATCCCGAACTGGCCGACGTGGTCGCGTGTTTCCCCAAGAAGGGCGGGAGAATCCACTGCCAGAACCCCACCGCCCTCTGGAACGGCATGGTCGATTCCTGGACGCCGATGGCTATGCGCGGTTTCATCTGGTACCAGGGCTGCTCCAACAACGGCGAGGCGCGCCGCTACTGTTCCAAGATGCACGCGCTGTACGACGGTTGGTCCAAGGCGTTCAAGAATCCGGACCTGAAGCTGTATTTCGTGGAGCTGGCGCCGTTCAAGGCTAGCTGGTTCGAGCTGCAGCGTTCGCAGATGAAGTTCGCCGCCGAGCAGAAAAACGCGGCCATAGCCGCGACGGCGGACGCGGGCAACTTCCACGACATCCATCCGAACGACAAGGAAATCGTCGCCAAGCGTCTCGCCCTGCACGCCCTGAAGCGCGACTACGGCTTCGAGAACGTGCGCGACGATTCGCCCGTGCTCAAGAGCTGGAAGATCGAGGGCGACACGTTCGTGCTGACATTCGACGGCGCGAAGGGCTGGTACGTCTACAGCCCGGACTATTCCAAGAGGCCGAACTTCGAGATCGCCGGCAAGGACGGAAAGTTCGTGCCCGCCATTCTGCAGGGCGTCGACGGGAACGGCAACGTCAAGGGGACGGATCTGCGCGTCCGCGCAGACGGGGTGAAGGAGCCTCTGCGTCTTCGCTACCTTGCAAAGGCTCCCTACGTCGGCACGCTCTACAGCGACGCCGCGCTGCCGCTCGGCCCGTTCGACGTCGACGCCCGCACGAACAAGTTCACGCGCATCGGCGCACCCGTCAAGATGGGCGAGGCGGAGAAGATACCCGAACTTTCCGGCTACCGCAAGATCGGCGCGATCGACGTGCCGATTGCCGCGAACTTCTCCGCGAAGCCTCCGCAGCTTGCGGCGGCGTCCGGCTTCGGCCGTGTGGCGTATCTCTTCGAGCTCGAGCGTCTTGACGGCACGGTGGACTGGGCGATGACGTCCTTCAACGCGTTTTCCCAGGACGTGGACGATCTCGGCGTTCCCTGCCGCCCCGGCAAGGTTTTCCAGACGAAGGTTGCCGCGCTCACTTCGCGCTCCAACATTTCCGGCGTGCCTTGCGTCACGGACTACGACGGCGGCTCCATCGAGTTCTGGCCTTCGAACTACGGGACGGCGGCGGTTCTTGCCGGCGCCGGCGGCAATCCGAAAATTTATGACGTGAACGACCAGCCGAACGGAAACGGCATCGGCTACGGTTCCATGCAGGTGCACGACTGGAAGGGCGGCACGACGATCTGGGCGCTCAACAACTTCAACACGCTCAGCCCGTGCGACGTGGGCATCGGGAACAACGAGATGAGCGAACATCCCGACTGGACGTTCATGGCGAACGCGCCGATGTACAGATCGCGCCGCATTTCCGTGTTCGTGAAGTAGCGGGAGTTTCGCGGAAGGCAAAAAAATGGTGGACCCGCCGGGACTTGAACCCAGGACCAAGGGATTATGAGTCCCCCGCTCTGACCAACTGAGCTACGGGTCCACTTGGTGCCTCTGACAGGACTCGAACCTGCTACCCGCTGCTTAGAAGGCAGCTGCTCTGTCCAGGTGAGCTACAGAGGCTCTGTGGAAAACGTCGTATATTCTACCACATTTCCGCGCGGATGTGTTATAATCTTTGTCATAATTTTTCAATCAGGAGGAAAAGACCATGAAGAACTCGATCCAATCCATTCCGTGGGGATCTTTCGACGGCGAGGAGGTGCGGCTTTGGCATCTCGTCAACGCGAACGGCCTCGAACTGCAGTTCACCAATTTCGGCGGGCGTCTCGTGAAGGCGATCGTCCCGGACCGCAACGGCCATTTCGACAATGTGACGCTCGGCTGGCCGACGCTTGACGAGTACGTGGCCGAACATGGCGGCACGTACTATGGCGCGCTCGTCGGGCGCTACGGGAACCGCATCGGCGCGGGCAAGTTCGCGCTCGGAGGCAAGGAGTACACGCTGGAGCTGAACAACGAACCGGCTGGCATCCCGTGCGCCCTGCACGGCGGCCTCAAGGGTTTCGCGCTGCGCAACTGGAAGGTCGTGGACGAGATCCACGACGATGGCAAGGTCGGGCTCGTCATGGAGATTTCCTCGCCCGACGGCGAGGGCGGCTATCCCGGCAACGTGACGGTGCGGGCGACGCTTACGCTCGACGACAACAACGTGTGGCACATAGGATGGAAGGCGGAGTCCGACCGGCCCACGCCGATTTCGCTCACGGACCATGCGTACTGGAATCTCGACGGCGTGGACGCGGGCACGACGGTGATGGGGCATCACCTCTATGTGAACGCAGATGCAATCACGGCATACGGCCCGTCCATGATTCCGACGGGCGAGTTCCGCGACGTGACGGGCACGCCGTTCGATTTCCGCACCACGCACGCGATCGGCGACATGCACGATGCGGACTACGACCAGCTCAAGTACGGTTCGGGCTATGACATGAACTGGGTTTTGCGCAAGACGGCAGGCGACGAGCTTTCGCCCGCGTGCATTCTCACTTCTCCCGCCACGGGCCGGCAGCTGGAGGTCTGGACCACCGAACCCGGCGTCCAGGTGTACGACGGATATTACCTTCCCGTGCGGAACGCCGGCGTGGCGCTCGAGACGCAGCACTTCCCGGACTCGCCGAACCGTCCCGAGTTCCCGTCCACGATAGTGCGTCCCGGCGTGCCGTTCTACTCCACCACGGAGTTCCGCTTCAAGGTGCAGGGGTGAGGACGATGCGCATTTTCACATTGCTGTTCGCGGCGGCGGGAATCGCCGGCGCGGCCCTTGCGGGCGAACACATCTATCTTTGGCCGGACGGCAAGATGCCGGACGCGCAGCCGCACCAGATTGCGGCATCGACGGAGGACACGCGCGCAAAGGGATTCAAGGCGGATGAATGGCGCCGTCCGTACATCGAATGGTGCGAGGCGCCGGCGAAGCCGAACGGATGCTGCATGATCCTCATTTCCGGCGGCGGCTACAACTGCTACTGCGACGTGTGGCTCATCAGGATGTGGGACAGAAAGTTCACGGAACGGGGCTTCCAGTGCGTGAAACTCGTCTACCGCACTCCGCGTCCTAAAGGGCTGCCGATCCACCAGAGCGCGTGGGAGGACGGACAGCGCGCCGTACGCATGGTGAGAGCCGCCGCGAAGGAGAAGGGCTTCGAACCGGAGAAGATAGGCACGATTTCGATGTCCGCCGGTTCGCACCTTGCGACTCTCCTCGCGACAAGCGCGCTCACGCCCGCATACGAGAAGATCGACGCGCTCGACGACATTCCGTGCCACATCAACTGGGCGCTCACCGGCGCGATCGCGTACGCCATGACGGACGGCATCGGCGACCCCAACTCGCGCAACGGGCAGGCCGTCGACGCCAAACTCGACTCGTGCTTCAAGTTCGACGGCAAGACCGCGCCGATGTGCATGTTCCACGGCAGCGCGGACGTCTATTCGCCGACGGCGTCCACGTTCGTATACCGAGAACTGCGCAAGCGCGGGGTGCCGGCGGAACTGCATCTCTTCGCCGACCGCCCGCATGGATTCTGGGGCAAGGACGGGAGGGGAGACAACGCGGCCGCCTACGACAACTGGTTCGACCGCGCAATGGAGTTCATTGCGCAGATGGGCTTTCTCGGACGGCTTCCGCCGGCGGAGGACTTGATGAAACGCTATGCGAAGGACTTCCACGACCCCGCGAAATATTCCAGACAGGAACTTTGGCCCAAGGGAAAAATACCCGACTTTCAGAAGCATCAGTGCGTGCCTTATCTCGAGTGGTACATTCCGGCCGTCATCACTACGAAATCCATACAGATCATATACTCCGGCGGGGCGTACAATGGCAACGGCCCCGGTAGCTTCGAGGTCGCGCCCGCGCGCCGCTTCCTGAACGAAAAGGGCATGGCGGTGGTCACGATGAAGTACCGCACGCCGCGTCCGAAGGGTCTTGCAAAGCACACTACCGCTTGGCAGGATCTGCAAAGGTGCATCCGCATCGTGCGTTCGCAGGCGGCGGCGAAGGGGCTCGACCCCAACCGCATCGGCATCATGGGATCGTCCGCCGGCGGACACCTCACCCTCATGGGCGTCACAAGCTCGCGCAGCCGTTCGTATCTGGACGTCGACAAGATCGACAGGCTTCCCTGCAACGTCCAGTGGGGAGTGGGCATCTACCCCGCCTACGCGCTCACCGACGGCGCCGAAAAGCACAACTCCACCGGCGGAAACGACGACGGCGCGCGGCTGGTTCCAGAGTTCGCGTTCGATCCCGACACGTGCCCGATGGTGTTCATCCACGGCGATGCGGACGGCTGGTCCGCGATGAACTCCGTCAAGGCGTGGGAGCAGATGCGGCGCATGGGAATCGCAGGCGACCTGCACACGCTCTGTCTCAGGCCGCATTGCTTCCAGAGAAGCGCTTCGCCGGGCACCGGAAGCTACACGTGGCTCGGACGCATATGGGAGTTCATGAACCACAAGGGCTTCAACAAGTGACGGACGCGGAAGAGCAGGACGTCCCGAAGAAGACGTGGCCGAAGAAGCCGCCGAAGACGGCGGAGGATCTGGCCGCGATCGCGTTTCTGGACAACCTTCGTTCGGGCGCGGGCGACCGCGTCCCGGCGGACGTCCCGCTCGCGTGCATCGTCAAGGTGACGGAGTACGAGAACATTCCGAAAGCCAACGAAGCATACGCCATGGTCCGCGTCGCATTGCCCGACGGCAGGACATGGCGTCTGTGCGTCCACCGCAACACCGTGAAAAAAGGGAAGAACGCGCTGTTCATATCGGATGCGGCGGCGCTTCCCGTCGACGAACGTTTCCGCAACCTTGCGGTGTGCAAGGTGAAGGAAAAGGTGTTCAAGTTCGGCTTCGGGATAAAACTGCGCAGACTGCTCCCGCACGTGCAGCGGCACATCTATCCGCTGACTTGCGGGGTGCTGTATCCGACGGACGGCTTTCCGGAGCTGAAGGGCAAGCGGGCTGGGACGCATGTGTCGGCTCTGCTGCATATCGATCGTCTGGCGGACATCAGGCAATATCAGCAGAATCCGGCCAGAGCCATGATGGAGAGGTTCCGGAAGTAGCGGTGCGATGCCTTTGGCCGACGGAAAGATGAAGGGGCTGCCGAAAGCGACGTCCGTTCCGCTGTTCATGGACGATCCGAACTGGGCCGACTGCGTTCCAGACATGAAGTCCGGCGGGCCGAAGTGCCGTCTGCCGTCGCACGAGGACTGTTCGCCGCTGGACCCGGATGCCGTGGCGCATCATCTCCAGCCTGGAGGAACTCTCGGCGGGATGGAGGGCTACGAGCCGCGTCCGGGCCAGATCGACATGCTCCGCGCGGTCGTGCGGGCGTTCAACAACCGCGAGCATTTGATGGTCGAGGCGGGCACGGGCGTCGGCAAGTCGCTCGCATATCTAGTGCCGTCCGTGCTGTGGAGTTTCACGAACGACACGCCCGTCGTGCTTTCCACCAACACGCGCAACCTGCAGAGCCAGCTTATCGCGCACGATCTTCCGCGCGCGGCGCAGGTGCTTGGCGACGATGCCGGCGGTTTCCGCGCCGCCGTTTTGAAGGGACGGTCGAACTATCTTTGCCTCCGGGCGCTCGAAGAGGTGATGCAGGGCGGCTGGTTTACGCTCGACGAGGATGAGAAGCCGGAGTTCGAGCGGCTTGTGGAGTGGCTGCACCGGACGCCTGACGGCGACCTTGACGACCTTGGCGCTGAAACGCTTCGTCCGAGGCTGTCGTGCCCGGGCGAGGACTGCATGGGGCGCCGATGTCGCTATGCGGGAAAGTGCTTCATTGCCAAGGCGCGGGCGCGGGCGATGCGGGCGCACGTGATCGTGGCCAACCATGCGCTCGTGTTGGCGGAGGCGACGAGTCCCGGTTCCGGCATTCTTCCCGCCTACGGGCGGCTGGTGTTCGACGAGGCGCACAACCTCGAGGACGTTGCCACCGAGTTCTTTTCGTATGAGCTTTCCCGTCCCGCGCTCTTGCAGTTGATGGGCAAGCTGGTGCGGACGCAGCGGACGCGGCGCGGCGGAATCGGGCACAAGCGCGGCATAATCGGCACGGTGGAGCGGCAGTTGGCGAAGGGCGATCTCGCGCAGTCCGCCCGCGCGGGCGAGATACGAGAACTGTGTACGCGCGCCCAGGTGCAGAGCCGTTTCGCCCTGAAGGCCGGCGAAGAACTGTTCGAGGTGCTGGGGCGTCTCTTCTCACCGGCGCAGGGCGCGTCCGTGCTGCGGTACCGTTGCGTCCCTCCGTCCGGCATCGCGGCGGGCGATCCGAAGGCGCGTCCGACGAGGCAGTATTCTTTGCACGGCCTTTTCGCGGACTACACTCCCGCGCAATGGGACGAAGGCGACCTTTCCACCGCCGCCAACCGTTTCGAGAACGCCCTTGCGCGGCTGCAGGGCATATTGGTGGATCTTGCCACGGCTTTGCAGTTCGCGTGCGGCGCGAACGAGCTGCCGCTGTTCGGCGATCTTGCCGGCCAGGTGCAGGGGCTTGCCCAGACGTTCACCGAGTTCATACTTGAATCGCGTTTCATACTCGCCGCGAACGACCCGTCTCGCGTGTACTGGGCGGAGCGCCGTTCCGGCGACCCGTCGCGCAAGTTTCCGCCGTACATCTGTCTTACCGCCGCGCCGCTGAGCATTGCGGAGGAGATGAAGCGGCATTTCTACGACACGAAGGATTCCGTGATCCTGTGTTCCGCCACGCTGCGCGTCGGCGACCGTTTCGACTATATGGGGCGCAGACTCGGTTTCTCGCTTTGCAGGCCGGAGCGCATCAAGGCGCTTGCGGCGGCCTCTCCGTTCGATTACTTCCGACAGGCGCTCGTCATGGCTGCGGAAAGCCTGCCGGATCCTTCGTCTAGGGGAAAGGACTACGTAGCCGGACTTGCGCCGTTTCTCGTGGATCTTTTCTCCGCCGTGCGCGGACGCGGGCTTGTGCTTTTCACGTCATACGAGATGATGCGCGAAACTGCTCGTCTTGTGAACGACGAGCTTGTGGCGTCCGATGTGGAATTTCTCGTCCAGGGCGACGGACTTTCCCGCGAGGCGATGGTGGAACGCCTCAAGAAAGCCGCGGAGCCGGGCGCAGGAAAACGGCCCGTCGTGCTTTTCGGCGCCCAGTCGTTCTGGGAGGGCGTGGACGTGCCGGGCGACGCCCTGTCGTGCGTTGTCATCGCCCGTCTGCCGTTTCCGCAGGTAGGCGAGCCGATAGTGGAGGCCCGCAGCGAGAAGGTGACGGAGGAAGGTGGCAGTTCGTTCAGGGACTATATGATTCCCGAAGCGGTGATTCGTTTCAGGCAAGGGGTCGGACGCCTCGTGCGCACGAAGTCGGATCGCGGCGTCGTTGTGGTTGCTGATTCCCGGATAGTCTCGAAGAACTACGGCCCGTTGTTCCGCCATGCGCTGGCGGCGTCTGTCCACGCCGTGCCGACCCTGCCGGAAATCGTTTCCCGCGCGTCGGAGTTTTTCGACGCGGATGGCAGATAGGGCGGCAAGGAAGCAGACACAACCGAAGCAAGGAGAAGCGAAAATGCATAGCTCGCAAATTACGAAGAACAACAGGGGAGTAGATTATCCACTTTTTTCTGCAACGGAAGAGTTGCCGAAAAAACGAAAAAGGAATGCCGCGCTTGTCGCGGCCGCGCTCTGCATCGCAGCGGTGGCGTCGGCGTGCGCGGCGGACGACGGGATGTTCCCGTTCGTGCCGTCATACGATTCCCCTGACAACGTGGTGAACATGAGCCACCTGCTTTCCGCCCCCGCCGGGAAGGATGGGCGCATCCGCGTGGAGGGCGGGCATTTCGTGAACGACCGGGGTCGCGTGAAGCTCCACGCGACGAATCTCACCGGTCCGGCGAACTTCCCCACGCACGAGGAGGCGGAGCGCCTCGCCGCCCGTCTCGCCCGCTTCGGCGTCAACTGCGTGCGGCTCCATTACTTCGACAGCACCTATCTCAAGGGCAACTTCATGCTCACGGAGCAGAAGGGCATAATGGACCACAGCGGAGCGACGCGGCGCAAGTTCGACCCCGCGCAGCGGGAGCGGCAGGACTACCTCGTGGCGCAGTTCAAAAAGCGCGGCATCTACGTGAACATCAACCTCCACGTCGCGCGCTTTCTCGGCGAGGCGGACGGCATTCCGCCCGGCTCCGGCGGCAGGAACAAGGGCTCGAACCAGTTCTATCCGCCGTTGATAGAACTGCAGAAGGAGTACGCGAAGGAACTGCTCTCGCACGTGAATCCGTACACTGGTTCCAGCTATCTGAAAGATCCGGTCGTGGCCGTCGTGGAGCTGAACAACGAAGAGTCCCTGTGGCGCACGTACCGCAAGGGCGGCGTGGAAAAAATGGGCAAGCCATACGTCAAATGCCTCGAGAAACTGTGGAGCGACTGGCTCGTGAAAAAGTACGGCACGACGGAGAAGGCGCGCACGGCGTGGAAGCTTTCCGAAAAGCCACTGCCCTATCTCGACAAGTTCCGCATAGAGAACGGCGACTACCCGCTCGTACACAGCAAGCGGTCGCGCGCGCCTGTTGAGATGAAGCGCGATTTCTACCAGTTCCTCACGGACGTGGAGCATGATTTCTGGACCGGGATGCGCGGCTACCTCAAGAAAAGTCTCGGTCTCGAAGCGCCAGTCGCCGCCACGCAACTGGAGTACTCCACGCCGCATCTCATGGCCGAGATGGATTACATCGACATCCACTCCTATTGGTGCCATCCGAGCGTGAAAGCCGACTGGAGCATCTGCAACCGGGCGATGGTGAACAACCGGGCGAGCGGCATCTGCAAGCTGGCGGGGCAGCGCGTCCTCGGCAAGCCCTACACGGTCAGCGAATACAACCACCCGTATCCGAACTTCTACGGCGCGGAGGGCCAGCCGATGCTCCGGGCTTACGGGGCGTTGCACGGATGGGACGGCGTGTTCGAGTATTCCTACAACAACCGCCAGAACGCCGAGCCTGACCACAACGAGTACTTCTTCTCCATGGCGGCGCGCACGGACGTGCTCGCCCACTTCCCGGCTTGCGCCGCGATGTACCTGCGCGGCGACGTGAAGGAGAGCGCGGCGGGGTATGTCGCGAACCTTCCATACGACGAATATTTCGACCGCTTTGCGAACAAGGGAACGCTCGCGCAGGGCATCGTCTCCGCGACGGACGGCAAGGTGCCGCGTGAAACCGCCCTCGAACGCAAGACGGCGGTGGACCTCTCCGGCAATTCCGCGCCTTCGGGCGGCTCCGTCCCCGCAAAAGACCAGAAGACGTTCACGAGCGACACGGGCGAGATCGTCCTCAACGGCGAAGTCGAGGGCGCGGCGTTCTGGACCGTCAACACGCCGAACACAAAGGTGTTCTCCGGGTTCACGAAGGGACGGACGTTCGACCTCGGCGGCGTGAAACTCGCGATTGGCGAGACTAAGCTCGGCTGGGCGACGGTTTCGCTCACCTCGCACGACGCGACGGGCTTCGGCGAGAGCGGGCGTCCTGCACGCATCCTCCTCGCGGCGACGGGGCTTTGCCACAACGGCGGCGCGAAGTTCACGCACGAAGGCATGTACGTCCACTGTCGCGGCGTGGACTGGGGGAACGGCAAGACCGTGAACGAGGGCATCCCCGCTACGATTACGCTGCCGTCAAAGACCGCCGCGGCAAAGTGCTGGGCTCTGGACGAGCGCGGCGAGCGCAAGGTATCCGTTCCCGTTACGGCGGACGGCGACGGTCGCGCCGTGGTGAAGATCGGCCCCGCGTACAAGACCGTGTGGTACGAAATCGCGTTGTGAAACCTTGCCATTGCGCCATGCCATAATTGCTCTGGCAGACGGCCTTTGCGCCGAATGCGTCGCCGCGCCAAGGGGATGCCGCGCTTTCCCTATGGGGCATTTGCTGCTGCCCCTGTATATACCAATGGCTCGTCCGAAAACGCGAAAACGTGAACATGGAAATTTTTCTCCTTGCAACGATAAATGACATTATGGTAAACTGTTGCCAACAGGGCAATAGGTATGGACGCAGCAATCAGATACGGTATCGGCGTAATAACGCCTGAATGCGCGGATAGAGGCCGCGCAGAGCGTCTTTGTGCGGTTGCAATACCCCCCCCCCCCCTCGTTGTAATCGTTGTCTAAAAACGGATGTGGCGCGCTTTTGCGCGTACCGCGCCTGGAGGGCGCGCGTCCTCGCGTATTGTGTTCGTTTCGGCGGCCGTGGACGGCCGCCCTTCCGCTTTCATGTTTTCACAAACCCGAAAGGAAAACAAAATGAGCATGAGTAAAATGATTACCTTTGCCGCAGTAGCGGCAAGCGCAATGGCGGCGAACGCCGCAAGCATAACCATCGACAGCGTCCGGCAGCGCTGGCCTTGGAACAACAAGGTGGACATCACGTACACTATCAGCGGCGGACAGAACGTTGCGGCGGGGGTGTTCGCGAAACTCGTGTTCACGGCGACGATCGCTGGGCAGACGTACACCATCGACGGCGTACACGACATCGGCGCGAGCGCGTCCGACGGAACGCACACCGTCACATGGACGCCGCCGGCGGACATACGGGCAAGGGCTACGGACTGCACGATGACGGCCACGCTTTCCGCCGCCGACAATCCCAGCGGCGACGACTACATGGTGGTCGATCTCGCATCAGGCGTTATCGCGTGGGAAGGTTTGCTCGCCACGCAGAATGCCTCGAACGAACGCTACAACACGGCGGTCTACAAGACGGACAAGCTCGTCCTTCGCAAGGTGCCCGCCGGCGGCCCGTACCCTACGGGGGACGACGCGAACTACGCATCCGTCAATGCCCGGAAAATGTGGACGACGGCGAAGGACTACTACATCGGTGTATTCCCAGTCACTCAGTATCAGTACACGAAGCTTTACGGCTCGAATCCGTCTGGACGTACGACGCCTATTGCGGGGAACGAGGTGGAGGTGACGTATCGCCCTGTGGAACAAGTCTCGTGGGACGACTTGCGTCTCTCCACGACCGCATCCACCTCGCCCATTCCTGCGGTTGCTTCTCCCAATTCCGGCACGTTCTTCCAGAGGTTGAACTACATCACGGGCAACAAGTACAGGTTCGACTTGCCGACGGAGGTGATGTTTGAAATCGCGGAGCGCGCTGGCGCGACGACGGCTTTCTACTGGGGCAACACGATAGATACATCTTATATTGTCTGCCAGGACAACAGTTATGATAACACGATCAACAAAAACAATACGGTGGCCGTAGGTTCGCGCCTGCCGAACGCATGGGGGCTTTACGACATGGCGGGCAACGTGTGGGAACTGTGTCTTGACGACGTGGAGAGTGGCAACCTGACAGCGCGGACGGACGCATTCACGCCGGCCTGGGCGTCGGGAATCTCCCGGCGGCTGCGTGGCGGCGGCATGTGGAACAATAAGTCGTCGGACGACTACTACTTCCATGCATCGTACCGCTTTGAAATTAAATCTTCGGAACGGAGCGTAATTCATGGCTTCCGCGTTGCCTTGACCGCGGATTGATGTTCAAAGACAGGTGTTGAAAGGAGTTGTGCCATGAAGATACGGCGCGGATGTGTGATTCTTGCGGCGGTTTTCGCCGGGGCGGCGTTCCCGTCTCTGGCGGATGTCGAGACGGTGACGTCGCAGGCGGTGGCGTTCAGCTTTTACGGAAACCCGGAGAAGGCGTATTTGCTTGCTTCCGCTGCGGAACTTGCCGCATGGCCCGTGACGTGGCGGGCTGGCGAAACGGTGGTGGCGACCGCTATGGATGGCGCGGAGACGATGCTGTCGGGCGGCACGGACGCGACGAGCGCGTCCCTCCCGAACAAGGGCGGCGTTTGGACGCTTGTCAATTCTGCGGAGGGTACGGCGCGTGTCGGCGTACCGTGGGCCGTGTTCGACGATGGCGGAGCGTACGGCGCGAACGCGACGGCGGGGTTCGTGGCGGACATGGTGCAGACGGGTCCCGACCGCAAGCTGAAAAAGAGCGAAGTTCCGCCCGTCGCCTATTCGGGCGACGACTGGGCTGGCGACCTCTCCAAGGCGGCGACGATCACGTTTACGCCGCCGGAAGGTTCCGGCCTTGAGGCGACTACGTGGGACGACCTTTCCGGCGGCAACGGCGCGAGGACGTTCACGTTCAACGTGAAAGGCGTCTGGACTGTTGCGCTTACGTTCGCAGACAACACCACGCGCACGGCGCAGATCGACATCCAGACTGCAGGGTTCACGCTCATCGTCAGATAGCCCGCAGCGATGTCGGCGCGTGGCGGGAAAGTACAGCATAAAGTGCAATATCAAGTGCAACACCCCGGAAAGGCGTTCCGACGGGGTGTTGCACTTGATATTGCACTTTTGTATTTGTAACCAATTGTCCAGAGGCGTGTAAACAAGGCAGAGGTTTGGTATAATTGGCAACCAATAGAAAGCGAGAAAATGGCAACACCGAACATCACTCTGGCGCAGTTCAACCGGATCGCGAGCGGCGGTTACAACGCCGGCCTCGTGGACTTCAAGACCGACGCGAACGGCAACGTCAAGAACGAGCTCAAGAAGGTTGACCATCACGTCTACCGGAGGACAAGATCAACGAGGTGCGCGCGAAGCTCGGCATTTCGGCCGAGACGAAGCTCACGGACGACACGGCCGAGATGAAGAAAATTCTCGCGAATCGCTTCACTCCCCTGACGCGCCAGCACGTGCGCACGCTGCTCGACCGCTATGCGGCGGGCGGCGTGGACATGAAGCCGCACGCCGTTCCGGGCGGAGTATGCAGGCGTCGAGCTAAAGCCAGACGGCGAAGAGGTTGTGGATCGATCGTGAATGTCTGCTGGCAATACCGCGCCATGAATCGATTGCCCGGGCGATGCTTGACGCTTGGGTTGCGGAAAAGGAGATACGGAGATGTTGAAGATTGTCCAGGGCGATATAACCCGACTTGAAGTCGATGCCATAGTCAACGCCGCCAATCAGGTGATGCTTGGCGGAGGAGGGGTGGACGGCGCGATTCACAGAGCGGCTGGCAGAGAACTGTACGAGGCATGTCTTGACGTGCCGGAGGTTGGTCCCGGTATCAGGTGTCCGACCGGCGAGGCGCGAATCACGCCAGGCTTCAGACTTCCCGCGAAGTTCGTCATACACACGGTCGGTCCGGTCTATCGCGACGGCAGGCACGGAGAGCCGGAGAAACTCGCGGCATGCTACCGCAACTCGCTCGCGCTCGCAGCGGAGAATGGATGCCGGAGCATTGCGTTTCCATGCATCTCAACCGGCGTCTATGGTTATCCTGTCGCCGATGCCGCCAAGATTGCCGTCCGCGAAGTAACGGAATTTCTAAAGACGCATGACGGCATAGAGGTCGTGTTCTGCTGCTTCTCCAGTGAAGACAAGATGATTTATGAAAGACTGTCGAAGGAATATCGATGAAAAAGACGATTGCAATGTTGGCAGTGGCGGTTACCGCCGGTGCAGCTCTGTGCGCCGGACGTTTTCTCGCCCATGCGGCAAAGACTCAGTCGATGGCCACCGCAGCGGAAGTGGTACGCGGCGGCGAATACTGTTCCAAGGACGAGGTGGCCGCATACGTTCGTACGTTCGACGGCGCGTTGCCGAAAAACTACATCACAAAGTCGCAGGCGCGTGCTCTGGGCTGGCACGGCGGTTCGTTGGAGCCGTTCGCGCCCGGCAAGTCGATTGGCGGGGTCCGTTTTGGCAATTATGAACGCCGCCTTCCCGCAGGTAGATACAGGGAGTGCGACATCGACACGAAAGGAAAGCCGCGCGGCGCAAAAAGGCTCGTGTTCACCGTGCACGGCGAGCGGATATACTACACACCAGACCACTACAGGACGTTCGAGGAAATTAAGGAGAAGTCGAAATGAAGAAGGCGTATGTCGTCGATCTTGAAGGGAAGTCCAGATATCGCGCCCTGCAGCGGCGATTTGTTGCCGCAGTGCCGGTTCCACAGGGCTACGGGTGTAATCTGGATGCTATGTATGACATGCTCACTGAATATGGCAGCGAGTGGCGGATAGAGTTCAGAAACTCCGCGAATGTGCCGGAGGCGTTTCGGCAGGTCTGCATGGACGCCGCCGCTGACACGCCTGGACTTGAGATTGCGTTCGGTTGATCGACGTTGCCATGGAGACGATCTCGATGGGGACGGTCTATGCCGTATGGACGAGCATCGGCGCAATAGGCGGTGTGGCGGTCGGTATAATTGCGTTCGGTGAATCAGCGTCCACTATTCTATGCATCGCTTCCGCCGCGCTTGTCGTAGCGGGAATCGTAGAGCTGAAAACTCACTGCGAAATGATCGAGATGAATGACAATAGAATAACCATGTTCGGCACCGGAAACGCGCTTGCGATGCGGTGCTACAACACGTGCCTCGTCCGCGACTGGTGCAATGCGTTGAATTACGATTTCACCTGATGGTACGATTGAATACGTCTGATCCTCAACAAGGCGTAATCACTTATATCCATGCGCATAGCAAATCCAGTTGAGTTCTTCGGAGAAGATTGACATGACGATGACAGAAAGTGAATTTAAAAGCAAATGTTCCTCCATTCTTGCCGAACAGGTTGGAAGCGTGGAAATGGAACGGTTCATAATGTTGCTGAATCGCGATACCTTTGATTATACCGAATGGCACAAAGACAATCTTTTCCAAGGAGAAACGGTGGATTCGCATGTGACCAGATAGAGCGATTTCAAACGGCCCGAGCCGACCGTACCACGGTTTGACACTTTCAAATCATGAAATTGACAATGAAAGGAACTGAGCCCTAAGACAGTGAAACGGTCATAGGCGGGGCAACGCCCCGCCACGGTCGCCGCATCGGTAGGGTCACGCCTTCCGCGTGACCGCCAACCGATGAAACGAATCAAATGCGGCAAAGCAGTCATTCGAAAATATGATATAATATCCATGTTGCCGACATGTGCATGCGGACTGTGGAGAGAAGAAATGTCGAAGAGTGTGATAGACAAAATTGATTATACGGTATACTGCGTGAATGAATTCGCGCGGTCCAATTCGTTGTCGTATCGTGATGCCTTTGACTATCTCGACAAATATAATGCGATTGACTTCATAACAGATTTCTATGTTGAGAATTCGCAACAGCCTATGAGCCTAATGCTGCAGGACATGGCCGAGTGCTGCCGTTCACGAGGAGGCACATTGGTATGATATACCTTTACCATGGAACAGATACAGAGTTTGAAACTCCAATTCCCGAAATGGGACGAAGAGGCACTGATTTCGGGCAGGGGTTCTATCTGACGCCGCATCTAGACTCGGCGGTGAACATGGCGCATCGCGTCTCGAGGAGGAAGAACTCGTTGGAATCTGTGGTAATGTGCTATTCGCTGGACGAAAATCAGTTGGTGCCGGAAGGACTGCGTATACGCAGTTTTCTCAACATCGAGCCGGATTGGCTTCGTTTCGTGGTGGCCAACCGTTATTTTCTGCAACATGCCTCTGATCACAATCTAGACAAGCGCTGGGATGTCGTGCATGGCTTCATAGCCGATGATAGAATAGTACAGTTATTGGATGGGTTGATGAAGGGGACAACGTCAGAAGATGATGTCCTCAAGACATTGCGTGCGTCGCGATTCAAGTCAGTACAGTATTCGTTTCATTCGGTTACGGCAGTCTCGCTGCTCAAGAGAATAGAGGTGAAGCATGTCTGAACTTCAGAAGAATCTGTTTGACATCGCAACCGGCAATCTCTGCGCATGGGTAGCGGAAAAAGAAGGCTTTGCGATCAAGGAGGCTATGCGTATCGTGTATTCATCAAAGTTGTATGAGAAGTTGCAAGACCCCGAAACTGGACTTTACCGGGAAGGGCCTGCCTACCTGTACGATATGCTTGCCGAGGAACGAGGCCTGGCTCGATAATCAATCTCAAATCGCGAAACTGGAAATGAAAGGAACAGAGTCATAAAACAGTGAAACGGTCATAAGGCGGCTTTGCCGCCGGTCGTCGCATCGGTAGGGTCATGCGTCCCGCGTGACCGAAAACGGTAGGGCGGTCGCCCCGCGACCGCCGCCAGCCGATGAAGCGCGACAGAATCAATTTGCAATGCTGCAAAGCAGTCGTCGAGAGAAATGTAGAGAGTTTCGAAAGTGATGGCACCTTGCAGAGGAAGCGCAATGCGCTCACCTCTCTTTGTGTTTCACTTAAGGCAATCTCTACAGCCTCTCTCGAGACATGAAGAGAGGTTTTCTGTATCCTCGATTCGTGTCTGACCGTCGAGCGGGAAAGGTAGGGCGGTCGCCCCGCGACCGCCGCCGACACGGAACGAGGACAAGCCCGATTCTCCGACCGTGAAACAAAACGAGGGCACAAAATGAGGTAAGCAAATGACACAACACGAAACAGAAGCATTTAGGGTTATCGGATTCCATCACCTTGGTGGCGGATACGATAGCGACGCATACATCCTCGCTGGAATTATTATCAATGCATTGGGTACTTTAAAGTATCACTCTGGGGAGTATCCAGAGCCATTACAGGATATGATGCATAAACTAGAATCGTATGCATTGGCAAAGGATGAAGAAATCAATAGAAATAGAGCTAGAGCAGAAGAATCCTTCTACAATGGAGACAGTTTCTTTCTGGCGGAATTTGCCGGGAGTCATAAGGTGTATAGCATCTTCAGGAAAGCAGATCTTCATAGGCTCTCTCCAAATTTCCAAAGTTCCTCGTTAAATCAAGCTATTAGGAATGCCAGAACGGAATATGCAGCAAAGTATCCTCCAAAGCCTAAAGGTTTCTGGGCGTCGCTGTTCGGATGAGAAGGTGAAGCATGGCTTGGGGAATTTGGACTGTAATAGCAATAGTCCTAGCGCTCATAGACAAACGATTGCTGTTGCTGGGCGCGATAATCTTCGGAATTGGACTTGGCCTGAAATGGTGGTAATCCAGAAGTTCGAAGACATTGTGTCGGATTTTCCTTCGTAGAGCGAATAAGAAGTAAAGACAAGGAGTAAATCATGAAAAGAATCATGTTAGCGGGATTGGTTTTCGTACTTGCCGGATGCGGCAGTGGACCTTCCAACAAAGAAATCGCACAAGGAATGATACGAATGTTCTCGCGTGAGACAGGCATATCTTCCGCCAATCTAAAGGCGAGGGCTAAGAAGATTGGGAATGGCCGTTGGACAGTTGCCATGGAAGTGGAGCGATACGATGGTCAACGAAGAACTCTGAACGCGACCGCTGTCGTGGACAAGAACGGTGGCATTCACTATTACACTGATTGAGCAGGAGACTTGAAAGATGCAAATGACAAACAAAGTGGGCGGTGTAATTAAACTGTCAATGGGTATTTTGCTATTGTTGACGATGGCAATTACTGAAGGGTGTGGTTCAGGTTATGAGACACATGAAGAAAACGGACGCATTTACGTCCAACGCAAGAGTTGGTGGAAGAAAATGCTTTTTGGTCCATAATGAGAAAGGAATGAAACAATGAGAGGATCGACAGGAAGTGTTTTGGGCGACTTGGTCGCTTATGCGATAGTTGGTGCTATCCTATGGGTGATTGCTGTTATCTGGTTACAGGTGGTGGCAAGGACAAAGGTAAGAAATAAAAGGAGGCATTCGATGGAGTTTTTGCCTCGCTTGTTTATTGATGCGGTCTTCGATTCGGCATCACCATATGGCGACCGTGAGTTATGCCGACACCTCCAAGAGCGAGCAGTCGCAGTCCTTAACAAGATGGGCTATTTCGCATCTGATACATTACAAACATTGGAAAACGACAAAAGTTTCTTCAATGACATCTTTCTGGTATTTTGCGATTTCATATGTTCAGAATTGAAAAAGTCAGACAAGCGAGCGTTCATGTTGTCTGTTGCAAGTACCTCCATGCTCGGCGGTATGTATGCGTACTGTGCAAAGAGATTGCAGAAGCGATACAAATTCAGATTTGGTCCTTCCTGGCTATTATCCGGGCGATTTGACAAAAATTTACAAAAGAAATTGTCGGAGGTTATTGATTATGTTATTGACGGGATTGATGATATTGCCGATGCATGCAATGGCAGGAAATTACGTACTATGGTACGCGTGATGTATGATACAGGCATGACAATAGGGCCTTATTTTCTTAACAGAATCCAAGGAATCCACGGAATCCAAAGAAAAAGAGTATCCAAGATGGATTATGCAAAGCAAGCCGCAAAGGAAGATCCATTTGACGGGCTTTCGATGGCAGACAAGAAAAAGATGATCGCGTATTTTCATCATTTCGCAACCCCAAGGATGAATGATGAGGAAATATATAGAAGATATGGGTTTTGCCTTCCATTTGAAGAGCAAATGTACCTTGATGAAGAGATGCAATTGGCCATGCAAATTGAAATGGAACTTGCAAATGGTAGGAGGTGATAAATGGTCAAAATGCCAGGAGTCACACTTGCCGCATTCATTCTAGGATACATTGATGTTATTAGCCGATTTGTCGCATGGGCAAACGGAAGTGGTGGTTTGTTGATAAAATTGATTTTCCTGTTCGTCGTGATAATGGCGAATGCAGGACAAAAATGGGCGCGCATTGTATGGACTGTTTGGATTGGGGTTGGTATTCTTGTGTCTTTGTTTTTCATCGACAATGCCGAGTCAATGATTTTGATGCTGGTTTTTTGTGGCCTAGTTCTTCCGATTGTTCAGATGATATTGCTGTGGCATCCGGCAACAACCGCTTGGTTCGAGTGTCACCAATGAAGTTGGGGGGCAGGAGGGACTTTTGATAAAGGAAAAAATGAAATGAATGAGATCAAGATTATGCTATTGGTCGCGACAGTGGCGGTAACGTGCGGTACTTTGGGTGGCGAACTTCAAGCCACGAAAATCGCGGTAACAAATGTAGGCGTGACTGTAACCACGGCATCTAAGCAAGGAAAGCCGTTCGGCATTCCGCCGTCGCTCATTCATCGTATGACGATGGCGCACAATGCGGCGCGGAACAGGTTCCTTGGGATTAGCATCGATACCGAGGAACTGTTCGCTTCGGACGGGAAAGGCGGGGAATTCACCAACGCCCACGCAATCGCCGCAAGGCCGAGGGGCGAAATGAAGTTCTGCGACGATCGCCTGAACGACAAGGAGCGCGAGAAACTTTGGCCGTTTGATGTGGAATCGTTTGAAAAGTCACTAGAGGCGAAGATGTCACGCGACAGCGAAGGACGGTTCCGATTCAAGGACGAATCCGCAAAAGAGGTCGGGACGGCAAATGGCGATGGCCTTGCCGCGCCCAACCCGACGTTTCGCTGGGTGAATCATGAAATTGAGGAATGGGCGGTCAAACAACTGGATGGCAAGTTTACGAGAATGGATGAAAAGTCATTCTGT
>JAFPNP010000129.1 GCA_017411125.1 Kiritimatiellia bacterium | reverse complement strand
TATGCGAGTTCCGCGCCCGAAGTGGCCCAGCCCCCGCGGTTGCCTTTGGACTGTTTCCTGAACTTTACTCTTTTGGGCATCAACGGCATGACTTACCTCCGCTCCTTGCGCTCGCCGCGCTCACCCCGTTCGCCGCGCTCGCGGCGGCCTTCGGGACGGCGGTTCGGCTGGAAATCCTCTCTCTTGCAGATCCAAACCTTGATGCCGATCTTGCCGGCAGTAGTGTTGGCCTCCGCAAACCCGTAATCAATGTTGGCACGCAGCGTGTGCAGCGGCACCTTGCCCTCGCGGCCCCATTCGACACGCGCGATTTCCGCGCCATTGATGCGGCCCGAAGCATGTATCTTTATGCCGTCCACGCCCATGTCCATCGCGACCTTCTGCGCGCGCTTCATGGCGCGCTTCAGCGCAATGCGGCGCTCGAGCTGCTGGGCAATCGACTCGGCCACGAGCTGCGCGTCCGCGTCGGCATCGCGCACCTCCTTGATCTCGAGGTAGATTTCTTTCTTGGTCAGCTTCTCGAGGTCGGTGCGGACCCTGTCCACGTCCTGCCCCTTCTTGCCGATGATGATTCCCGGACGAGCGCTGAAAAGGCTCACGCGCACGCGATTGGCGTAGCGCTCGATGAGAACCTTCGAAATCGCCGCCTCGGCAAGGCTCTTCTTGACCGCAGCGCGAATCTTCTGGTCTTCTACCAGATAATCGGCGAACGTCTTCTTAGGCGCGAACCAGCGGCTGCGCCAGGCGCGGTTCACCGGCAGACGAAACCCGGTGGGATTGACTTTCTGTCCCATTATTTGCTCTCCTTGCCGTCCGTCAGGACGACCTTGCAGTGGCAGAGGCGGTGCGCAATCGGATGCGCCGAACCGCGCGCCGTCGGCCAGAAACGGCGGATGCGCACGGACTCGTCGAATACGCAAAGCTTGACCGTGAGCGTGTCGGTGTCCAAGCTGTTGTTGTTCTTGGCGTTGGCAACCGCGCTCAGCAGCGTTTTCTTCAGAATAGTCGCCGCTTTCCTCGGCGAAAACTCCACAACCTTGAGTGCGGCCGAGACCGGCAGCCCCTGGCATTCGCGCGCAAGCGGACGGCCCTTGGCCGCCGACATGCGGGCATTGCGCGTAAGTGCTATCACTTCCATGATTCAGTCCTTACTTCTTGTCGGCCTTTTCGACGTGTGCGCCGTGCGACTTGAACGTGCGCGTGGGCGCGAACTCGCCGAGACGGTGCCCGACCATGTTTTCGGTGATCTTGATCGGGAGATGAACCTTGCCATTGTGTATGGCGAACGTCAGTCCCACGAACTCGGGGAGCACCATCGAGCGGCGGCTCCACGTCTTGATCGGCTGCTTCTTGCCGGCGGCCGACATCTTCTGGACCTTGCGGAGGAGGGACTCCTCCACATACGGCCCCTTCTTGAGTGAACGCGACATGTGTTACTTTCTCCGCTTGACGATGACTTTGTTCGATGCCTTACCGGGCTTGCGCGTCTTGCCGCCCTTTGCAAGCTGGCCCCACGGGGAGCACGGATTCGTGCCGCCGGACGTGCGTCCTTCGCCGCCGCCCATCGGATGATCCACAGGGTTCATGGCAACGCCGCGCACGGTCGGGCGGATGCCCAGATGGCGCTTGCGTCCGGCCTTGCCCAGCTTGATGGAGTCCCAATCCTTGTTGCCCACAGAGCCGATCGTGGCCTTGCACTTCGAGCTGAAGATGCGGACTTCGCCGGAGGAGAGCTTGAGCGTGACGGTGTCCTTGTCGCGAGCCATCACCTGCGCCTCGGTACCAGCCGAGCGGGCGAGCTTGGCGCCCTGACCGGCGACGAGCTCGACGGCATGTACCATCAAGCCAAGCGGGATGAGGCCCAGCGGAAGGCAGTTGCCAACCGTCGCCTCGGCCTTCGGACCGCTCATCACCTTCATGCCGACCTTGAGGCCGTCAGGGGCGAGGATGTACGTCTTGACGCCGTCGGCGTACTCAAGCAGCGCGAGGTTCGCGCTGCGGTTGGGATCGTATGCAATGCCCTTCACCGTCGCCTCGACGCCGTCCTTTGCACGGCGGAAATCGACGATACGGTAGCGCTGCTTCGCGCCGCCACCGTGGTGGCGCGTCGTGATGCGGCCCTGGTTGTTGCGGCCGGCGGTTTTCCGCTTGGCGCGCGTAAGGCTCTTCACCGGCTTCTTCTCGGTGATCTCCTCGAACGTGGAGGCCACGCGGAAGCGCATCCCCTGCGAACGGGCTTTGAACGTTTTAAGTGCCATATCCGGGTTCCTCTCCCTTACACCATTTCGATGCGCTCGCCGGCCTTGACCTCGACGATCGCGCGCTTCCAAGTGGATTCGGTTACCTGGCGGCGCGTGCCGCGGACTGTACGAAGACCGCCCTTCACGTTTGCCGTGCGAACGGCAAGAACGTGTACGCCGAACTGGTCCTCGACCGCCTTGCGGATCTGCGGCTTCGTCGCCGTCTTGTCCACCTCAAGGAAATACTGGT
The DNA here is from genome assembly GCA_017411125.1 of Kiritimatiellia bacterium. GTDB lineage: Bacteria > Verrucomicrobiota > Kiritimatiellia > RFP12 > UBA1067 > RUG572. The sequence continues at coordinate 2,207 of JAFPNP010000129.1, read as the reverse complement.
TGAGCGCTCCGAGACGCGAACTCTTCTCGGACACGATAAGCCGCTTGATGACATCGCGTGCCATTACTTGTTCTCCTTTCCGGCCACGCGGGCCATGAGGGCTTCGTAGCCGGCCTTGTCGCACACTATCTTCCTGAAGAGGAGAACGGCGTACGGATTGATTTCCTGCGCAGTGGCGGAATCGACGCGAGGCAGGTTGCGAACCATGCGGTCAATCGTCTCGTTGATTTCCGCAGTCACCACGAGCGCACTGCGGTCGACGCCCATCTTGGCGAGGAACGAGGCCATCTGTTTCGTCTTGGGAGCCTCGAAGGAGAACTCGCTCACCACGATAACGTCTCCGGCCTTTATCTTCTCCGAGACGGCGCGCGCGAACGCGAGCTTCATGACCTTCTTGTTCACCTTGACGCTGAAGTCGCGGGGCTTCGGGCCATGCGCCACGCCGCCGCCGCGCCACACCGGGCTCTGGCGGAATCCGGCACGTGCGTTGCCCGTACCCTTCTGCTTCCACGGCTTCTTGTTCGAACCGGCGACTTCGCCCTTGCCCTTCGTGCAGGCCGTGCCGGCGCGCATCGCGTTGCGGATGGCGACCACGGCGTCCTTGAGCGCCTGGGCGCCCTTGTCCAGAACGAGCGCGGCGTCGTCGACCGCGATGTCGGCACCGGCCTCGCCGGCGGACGTATACTGCTTAATAGTGCTCATTGATTACTTCGCCCCTTTCTTCGCCTTGAACGCGATCACCGCGTTCTTGAGGGACTTGCGGACGATCACCGTGCCGTTGCGGGCGCCGGGAATCGAGCCTTTTACGAGAATCGCGTTGTCTTCGGGACGGATCTGCACCACCTCAAGGTTCACCGCCGTGCGGTTCACATTGCCCATGTGGCCAGGCATCTTCTTGCCCTTCTCGATCCAGCCGGGGAGGTCGCGCGCGGCAAGGCCGCCCGTGCGGCGCTTCGAGTGGCCGCCGTGCGTCATGTTGCCGCCGGCGAACCCGTAGCGGCGAAGAACGCCGGCAAAGCCGCGCCCTTTCGTCACGCCCGTCACGTCCACGTACTTCACGCCGTCGAAATTGGATACGGTAAGCACGTCGCCGACCTTCACCTCTTCGCCGGCATCCGGGGCGAACTCCTTGAGAATCCGCACCTTCTTGTCCTTGAGACCGCCCGTCTTCTCCTGATGGCCGACAACGGCCTTGGTGAGGCGGTGCGGCTTCTGCTCGCCAAAACCGAGCTGGGCGGCGACATAGCCGTCCTTTTCCAACGTCTTCATCTGGACGACGGGGCAGGGGCCGACCTCTATCACGGTCACGCAAAGACGCTTGCCGTCCTCGGTGAACACCTGCGTCATCCCGACTTTCTTTCCAATCAAACCTTCCATCGCGCCCTCCTTACACCTTGATGGTGATATCGACGCCCGCAGGCAGGTTGAGTTTCTTCAGCTCGTCGATCGTCTTCGCAGTGGGGTTGACGATATCGAGCAGACGCTTGTGCGTCCGCATCTCGAACTGATCCATGCTCTTCTTGTCCACGTTCGGCGAACGGTTCACCGTGAAACGCTCGACGCGGGTCGGCAGCGGGATCGGGCCCACCACCTGCGCACCAGTCCCGCGGGCCGTGTCGATGATTCCACCGACGGCCTTGTCCAGCACACGATGGTCGTATGCCTGCAGGCGGATGCGTACTCTCTGCTGTTGCATCTCTTTTTTCTCTTTTCGTTCGTGTTTCTTTTACCTTGGTTCCTGCCCTTCCACGACTCCGACATCGCCGGGCGGCTTTGCGCCGTTGCCTGCGCGGCCCCGAAGAGCCGGCTCGGAATTGAGTGTCCGGTCAGTCCAACCCCTAGAAGACTGCAACCCGAAATCGAAAGCGCCTGCGGCACCTTCCCGGCACTGCAGGCGCTTTTCGCCCTTCGCCGGACGCATCCAACGCCTCTGCGAGGCCGCCGGACCGTATCTCGAACTGTAGACCCTTTTGGGGTTAGGGCGCATATTGTACCACAAGATACGAAGGAATACAAGAGGGTAAATGCAAAAAATTCAACAAACGCGACGGCTATCCCTATAGGGGCAACGCGGCAACCCCATAGGAAAAGCGCTGCAACCCTTCGGCAACAACGCTTTTACCTAGATCTTGACGAAATCGCAAACAAAACGAGAACATTCAACGATCCAGGCAAACTTCAACGCTGGCGCTCGGCAAGCGCCTTGT
>JAFPNP010000128.1 GCA_017411125.1 Kiritimatiellia bacterium | reverse complement strand
CCCGGTCCTGGCATCCGCCACGCCGCCCTTCTCCGCAATTTCCATGGCGCTTTGCACAGTGACGCCGGGAATGCCGTCTTTGTCCGATACCGCATAGCGAACGTCCTTCCCGTATTGCACAGATTCGCCGCAAGCGTACAATCCGGCCGCGCCAAACGCCGCGTTGAACGGACTCTCAGTGCCGAAAGATCCGCCTCCGCGTATCTGATGCCATCCCCATCCGACGACGGAAGCGAAAACCGCGCCTCCCTTGCGAACAAACGCCGAAAGCCTCTCCGCATCTTTTAGCGAATAGGAATCCGGCATCGTCACGAAAACCGAATCCGGCGGAATGGAGTCCAAGGCGCCATAGCCATCAAGCGCCTCGATGCGAACGTCCTTGAGCGCGTTTTGCATGCACTCGGCAATCGCCATCCGCCGCTTGTCCACATACACCTTGGAAAGCGTTCCACCGCCCAGCCATACAAAGCATCCGCGCAGGAACGCAACGTTCTCCCGCCTCCGAGCCGCATCTTTTTCAAAAAAGCCCTGGTGCGTGACCGCGACGACCCTGCCTTTCCCGAACGTGGCGGCGGCGGCGACCGCAACCTTCACGCCCGACTCGGTCACTCCGAACGCCAGCGGCTCGGCGTTCCCGCCGGACGCGACAATAACGCCCGGAATGGCGCCTTCGAACACGGCAATCGACTTCGCCGCGCCTGAAAGCCCGGTACGCAACGCATCCAACTCGCTGGCTTGGCAACATAAAACGCACGCGCCAATCGTCGCTGCGGCGATTCTCGCAACCATAATATAGTCCGCCTCCTAATTTTTGAAACTGTGTATCGGCGCAGGGATGCGCCCGCGTCTGGCGACGAACCGTTCGCAATCGAAGCTGTTGACCGGCATGACCGGCGCATGGCCCAGAAGCCCGCCGAACTCCACGCTCTCGCCGACGTCCTTACCGATCACGGGGATGATGCGCACGGCGGTCGTCTTCTGGTTCACCATGCCGATAGCCGCCTCGTCGGCTATGATTCCGGCAATCGTGGCGGCGGAAGTGGCGCCGGGGATGGCGATCATGTCTAGCCCGACAGAACAGACGCAGGTCATGGCTTCGAGTTTCTCGATGGTGAGCGCACCGGCCTCTACCGCATCTATCATGCCCTGGTCTTCCGACACGGGGATGAACGCGCCGGAAAGTCCGCCAACGTAGGAACTCGCCATCACGCCGCCCTTCTTCACCTGGTCGTTCAGCAAGGCGAGCGCGGCGGTCGTGCCCGGCGCCCCGGGATGGGCTAGGCCGATCTCCTTCAGGATGTCCGCGACGGAATCGCCCACGGCAGGCGTCGGGGCGAGCGACAGGTCGATGATGCCGAACGGAACGCCGAGGCGCTTGGACGCCTCTTGCGCCACAAGCTGCCCCACGCGGGTAATCTTGAACGCAGTCTTCTTTATTGTCTCGCACAGCGTCTCGAAGTCCGCGCCACGCACCTGTTCGAGCGCGTATTTCACCACGCCTGGGCCGCTCACGCCAACGTTGATCACCGCGTCGCCCTCCGAAACGCCGTGGAACGCGCCGGCCATGAAAGGATTGTCGTCAGGCGCGTTGCAGAGAACGACGAGCTTGGCGCAGCCGAGGGAATCGGCGTCCTTCGTGCGCTCCGCCGTCGCCTTGACGATTTCGCCCATGAGGCGGACGGCGTCCATGTCGATGCCCGTCTTGGTGGATCCCACGTTCACGCTGGAGCAGATGCGCTCCGTGGCCGCCATGGCCTCGGGGATGGAGCGTATGAGCAGCTCGTCGGCAGGCGTCATGCCCTTCGCAACGACTGCGGAAAAGCCGCCCAGAAAGTTCACGCCAAGCTCGCACGCGGCGCGGTCCAGCGTGCGGGCGATCTCCACGTAGTCCTCGGGGCGTTTGCAGCACGATGCGCCGACGATGGCGGCGGGCGTGATTGAGACGCGCTTGTTCACGATGGGGATGCCGAAATCGCGCGAGATGGCCTCGCCCGTCTTGACGAGACGTCCGGCGCAAGAAAGCAGCTTTGCGTAGATGTTCGCGCAGCACGTCTCCAGACTGGAGTCCGCGCAGTCCAGCAACGACACCCCCATTGTTATCGTGCGCACGTCCAGGTTCTCGTCCTGGATCATCTTGTTGGTCTCGATAGCTTCGCTGAGATTTATCATTGCGTCACGCAGCTCCTTGCCTGCCAGCCGCTAGATGCGGTGCATCTTCTCGAAAATCTCCGCCTTCTGGCACTTCGCCTGGAGGCCGAGGTCGTCACCTATCTTGGCAAGGCCGTCCGCGACGTCGCCAAAGGGGCGAACGGCCCCTTCGACGTCCACGATCATCATCATGCTGAAGTACCCTTGCACGACGGTCTGGGAGATGTCGAGAATGTTGATGCCGTTCTCGGCGAGGAACGCGCACGTCTTTGCGAGGATGCCGACGGTATCTTTGCCGACGACGGTTATAATTGCTTTCTTCATGGGCGAGAAGTGTACCAGAAAACGCCTCGGAAGTCAAAATATTTAATTCCGCACGGCGAATTCGGCTCCCTTGAAACGCACAAGCGGCTTGGGCCCGGCGTTCGGGCCGGGACGCAGCCCCACTTTCACCGGCTTCCCGTCGCGCCATTCGCAGTCCACTTCCCACCCGCCGCGCGCGCAGAGACCGCGGAAAGAGCCGTGCTTCGCCCACGAGGACGGAAGCGCCGGCAGCAAATCAATGATGAAGTTTCCGTTCGCGTCGGTTTCATGGCTCTGCAGAAGCAACTCCGCGAACAGCGCCGCGCCCGCGTAGTTCGCATCGATGATGTGGATGCCGTGCGCTATCGACCAGAGCGTATCCGCCGTCTTGGCCTCCATGAGGTTGCCGAAAAGCCGGAGCGCCGCGTCGCCCTCGCCCGTGCGGGTGCGGCAGCATGCGCGGTGGACGAGCGCCCACGCCGTGGTTATTTCGCCGCGCAGGTCGAGCGTGCGGCTCGCCGCCTTGAGCCAGTCGGGCGTCGCCCGGTTGATGATCGCACCGGGATAGACGCCGACGAGATGGGAAATATGGCGATGATGCTTGTCCCGCACGAAGTCGCCGTAGAAACGCTCCTCGCGGAATTCCTTTATCTGGCCACTTTCGCCCACCTGCACGGGATCGTACTTCGCAAGCTGTTCCCTGCAGCGTTTAACGACAGGGTCGTCCTCGCGCCCGAGCAATTTCGCGAAGCGCACGAAAGCGGCGTTGTTGAGGAGGATCATCTGCTGGTCGAACGCGCAGCCGACGGTGTGGTAGTAGCCGCCCTTCTTGCTCTGCTGCTCGGGCGAGGCCGAAAACGCGGAAAGGTACAGGCCGTTCGTCTCGACTACGCAGCGCGTCAGGAAGTCCGCCATGCCGCGCAGCACGGGCCAGCACTGCTTCTCCAGCACCTCGCGGTTCTGCGTGAAGTCGTACCAGTCGATGTAGAGCGCGGTGGTGAAACCGCCCGTGCCGGGACCCGAATGCCCGCCGGGCGCGCCGCTGACCTGATACGGCCACGCGGCCGTGCCGACGCTCCAGATGTCGCCGGTGACTGGCAGCTTCAGGCCGGACGGATTCACGCGCTTTATGTAGTTGAGCGCGGCGGTCTTCGTGGTCGGGCGGAACGCCGCGTTGTAGGCGGCATACGCTTCCATGCACTCCGCCATGTTGCAGGAGAACGCGCCCCAGTAGTCCATCTGCACGTTGATGTTGTGCCAGAAACCAGAACCCCACGCCGTCGTCAGCACGGGACCCGACCAGCAGCCCTGCAACGAACCGGGCAGCGTGCCCGGACGCGAAGAAGAGGCCAGAAGGAACTTTCCGAGCCGCCAGTAGAGCGCCTGAAGGTAGACGCTGTTGCCGCCGAACGCGCGCAGTTCCGGCGTCGCTAGCGCCATGTCCGCCGCGTCGAAATCGACATCGATCGAGCTACGGCCGACAAGTCCCCGGAAATCGGCAAGATGGCGCTTCTTCAGCTCGTCATAACCCAGTGCGCACGCCGCCGCAACGCGCCGTTCGGCCTCGGCGGCGGGATCCGGCCCGAAGTGCTTCGTCCTGTCGCGATTCTTGTCCGATCCCTGTCCCTTCGACGCCTCGAACATCTCCGGCACGAACCGGTAGTTGGTGGCAAGCGTATAGACGACCGTCGCCTCGGTGGCGTCCGCCACCTTCAGCGACCCGTCGGCCTGAGCCGCCACCGCGCCGTCGGAAAACACCCTGAACCTCCCTGCGAGCTTAACGCCATACGCCCCGCTCTTCGCGGAGAGCGCGATTTCATTCCCCTCCGCCGCCACATTTCCAGTCCTGTGCGTCGGCGGCGGTGCGTCGAGGAACGGCACCTGGGCGCGCACGGCAAACGACAGAGCCCCCTTCTTCGAGGCCGTGAAACGCATAGCGCCCACCTTGTCGGGATACGACGCGAACATCTCGCGCGTGTAGTCGACGCCGCCCGCCGCGTACTTCACCGTCACGAGCGCGTCCTCGAGATCCATCTCGCGCAGGTAGTCCTTCGCGTCTTTGTGCCCGAACTCCACGAACAGGTCGGCGGCGTCCGTGAGGTTTCCCTGAACCCATCTGGAACTGGGGTGCTTCTGCTGCGTGTGGAACGTCGGCTCGGTAAGCTGCAGGCGCTCCACGTCGACACCGCCGAACTCTGACACGCCGAAATATCCGTTGCCGAACGAGAGCGCCCTGCGCTGCCAGCCCTTGAGGTTCCACTTCGCCGGTTCGCGGAAGCGTATCTTCCACGTGGCGTCCGGATGCGGCGCCTTGTTCTCCACGCGCTTCACGCTCTGCCACTTCGGCACGTAGTCGTAATACGACACCTTGCGCGTATCGCCGTCCACGGACATCGTCACCTCGCTGTCGGCGGACACGTTTATCTCGACAACCGTCTCGCGCCCCGTCCGTATCGGCACGGGATGGCTCCAGTAGCAGACGCCGTTGATTGCCGCGCGAAACCGGCTCTTGTACACGTCTATCAGGAACCCGTCGCCCTTCCCCGGCGTCACGTTGTCGAGAAGCCGCTGGCTCTTCGAAGCGTCTTTCGTGACGAAGCGGCACTTGAAGCGGAACGCCCCATTCGCGTCTTTGGCGGACGGAAACTTCTCCACCCTGTCGCAGGCTTTCGCAGGGCCGGAATGGTACGTCTTGCCGCCGAAGGAAAGTTCAATGTCCTTGAATTCGCCTTCGAAGCGATTGCGGCCCTTCGAGTCCACGCCAAAAGACATCGGCAGTTTTGGGTTTACCGGCATTGCTCCGAATGCGGCGGCGGCGGCGAACGTCGCCGCAAAAACGAATCGCAGTTTTACAAGTTTCATTACCTATGCTCCTTTGCCCTCAGACGCATAGATTATATCATATTTTTTCGCCGCCATCTGGAAATGCAAAAGGTTCCCCGGGCCTCACCGCGCCGCACGGGAGGGCGGCCGTCCCCGGCCGCCGCAGCCTATTCGGCGTTGAGATAGTACTTGGTGAGGAGCGGGAAGTCGTTCGGGCGGGAGCGGATCGCGTTCTCGACCATCTCGACGATCTGCTCGTCGGTCATGGTATCGGTCTGCTGGATCTCCTGCTGGCGGACGTCGTTAACGGCCTGGTCCCTTATGTCCTGCATTGCCTGGATAGCGTGCCCGGCGCTCCGAGCTCGTTGAGCTGGGCCAGCTTGGCCTCCATCTGCTTGAGTTCCGCGTGGCGGGCGGAACCGGCGTCGGTGAGGTCGGAAAGCAGCTTCACCTCCTTCATGAGCTTCCGCCGGAGTCCGGGGGCGGCGTCGATGACAAGCCCGTCGTTGGTGACGATGTTCTCCTTGAGGAACGGGAAGTACTGCTCGTCGAGGTCGTCGATGCGGGAGTAGTCGAGCGAGTCGGCGCTCTTGAAGATGTAGCCCTCCACCGTGGTCTGGTGGGCGGCGTCCGCCGTGATGCTGGCCTTGACCTGGTTTTTCCACGCATCGCCGGCGGCGTTCGGGTAGAGCGAATCGACCTTGGCGTTGACGGTGTTGGCGGAGCGCGTCTCGGATTCGAGCGTGTCGCGGCCGTTCCTGGTGCGCCCCGTGTCGTGCCCGGCCGTGGCGAGGGCGACGGCGTTCATGTCGATCGTCGCGCCCTTCTCCTTCAGAATGTTGCCCATCGCGATGGAGAACACGAAGGAGCGCGTGGCGTGCGTGCGGCCGTGCCAGTTGTTGCCCCGGTCGAAGGTCTTCTCGTGGTTGTGGTAGATCGGCAGCACTTCGAGGAGGAAGCGCTTGCGGTCGGCCTTGGTCTGCGGCATCGCGGCGGGGTTCGCGGGCGCGGAGACGTTGGCGAGAGGCCGGGCGCCGGAGGCGGCGGGATTGTATGGATGCGCCGCCTCGGCCCGCTGCGCCTCGACAGGGCTGATCTGCGCGGCAAGGGCGCGGGCGGCGGGCGGAACGATGGAGTAATCCACATTGCCCGTGTCGCTCGTGCGGTGGATGGTAAAGCCGTAGTCGCGGGCGAGATTGGCATGGAGGGTTTCCATGAAGGCTCCGGCCGTCTCCAACGTGCCTTCGCGGTTCAGCACATTGTTGTCGCCGCCGCGGAGGATGGCGTTGTGGAACCAGCGTCCTTCAGGGGTGTCGAGCACGGCCGCGATCTTGGCGAGCCCCTCCTGTCCGACGCGCAGGGCGAGGCGGCTCAGGGCGACGGAGGTGATGCGCCCGACGAAGCACATGCGGTCGTCCGGACCGTATTCGTTGTGCTGCTTGGCGTCCTCTTCCATGTAGTCGTAGCACGTGGGGAAGAACGCCTTGTAGCAGTCGACGAGGTCCTGCGCGCCGAGCGGCGCGCCCGACTTGATCTTCGCCTCCAACGCGTCGGCGAGGAGGTTGCTGCCCTCGTACACGCCCTCGAACTGGGCCGACGTCTTGAGCTTGCCCGCGCTCGTCGCCCACTTGAGGAACGCCTTGCGCTCGTCGTCCGTGGGGAACTTCATGAAGACCTGCGACTGCATGATGCGGGCCTTCTTCTCGAGGAACGGCTTGACGGCATTTTCGCGCAGGCGCTTGGCGAACCCCTCGGCATTCCTCTGGGAGAGGGGAAACTTTCCGGCGTCGAGCGCGCTCTTGATCAGCGAAAGCTCCCTCCGGATCGACGCGGTGACGCCGTCGAGCGCCACGCCCGCCAGCGGGGGCTGACCGGCAAAGGCGTTCTTCAGCATCTGCGCGCCGCCCTCGACGTCCTTTTCCAGAGTCTCGCGCGCGAGGGCGTTCACGTCCGCGAGCGCCTTTTTCCCGACGACGTGGAGCACGACGAGTTTCTCAGCGGCGGTTGCGTCCCGCGACGTGTTAAAGCGAAACACCTCCTTCATCACGGCTTCGCGCTCTGCGGCGTCCGTGATTCCGTTTTCGTCCATGCCTTTCATGGCGTTTTTCGCGACGGAGAGGACGTCCGTCACCTTCTGCCTGAGATTGGAGAGGACATACTTCTCGGACAGAATCATCTTATCGGTCCCGTATTTGGAGATGGCCTTCTGCAAGTCCGCGTCGATGACGGCCTGGAGCCAGTCCGGGATATGTTCGAGGTTGCGCCCGCAAAGAGCGAATATGCGGTCCCTTTCCCTATCGACGGAGACGGCTTTCAATATGTCGTCCATCAATTCGGCGCGATGCTCGTTGAGGTAGGAGTTGGCGAATGCGACAAGGTCGTCCTTGAGGCGGGAGGCGGCATCCAGGGAGATTTCCCCCAGCACCTGGCCCGCGAGCGTTGCCTCGGCGTCCGCAACGTTCTCGCTGTTGTAGAACGTCACCTTGTAGGGGGCTCCGGCCGAATCCGCCTTGATCTGGTTCTTGGCCTCCTCGATGCGCGCGGCGACCCATTGCTCGCTGTCCAGCGTCTCCCGCTCTGCCTGCGGGAGCTTGTCGAACTCGCGCGAGTAGAACTCGTCCATCTCGGCAGTGTCGATGCGGATCTCCTCCACGTCGCGGTCGAGCAGCACGGGCGAGTGAAACTGCGCCTCGATGTAGCTCACGCCCTGGAGCGCGAACGGCGTCTTGGGATCCGACTGGCTCTTGAGCGTGGCGAGCCCCATGCCGACGGCGGTGCTGTCCGTCGACTGCGCGAAGAGGTTCTCGATGTGGTCGAAGTCGGCGACCGTCGTCTGCGGCTTGACGAACATGTATTTGGCGACAAAATGCGCGTCGACGTCCTCGTGCGTGATCGGCGCCTCTCCCTCCTTGAGAAACGTCGAGATGAAATCCGCCAGCGGTCGCGTGTAGGGTGCGAGGGTCCTGGCCGTAATGTCGTTGGCGGACGAGCCTAAGCTCTGGAAAAAGCGGGTCAGCGTCCTGCCGCCGTCGGATTCGGGATCGCGCAGCGCGGCCAGCGCGGCGGCGGGGTCCTTCAGGCGCGGCGCGAAGGCGGCGATGAGGTTCTCCTCGATCTCCGCGCGTTTCGACTCCGGCATGGAGACGCGCGCGGCGAAGAACGTGT
>JAFPNP010000018.1 GCA_017411125.1 Kiritimatiellia bacterium | reverse complement strand
GATCGTCCCCGACGATTCGCTCACGATCGACGAAGGCGCCGTCGCGCCGTGGCAGTCGCTCATGTGGTCGCTCATGAAGGACATGGCGCGGGACATGGGCGTCCGCACCGACGTGCCGTGGCGCGACCTCACCGACCGCGAGCGCGACATCGTCCTGCACGCCCCGCCCGAGAAGCGCCACGTGGTCTACCAGATGAAGACCGGCGAGAGCGTCGAAATGGACTTCACGTTCTTCAACGCGTTCTACACGGTCGAAAACGCGCTCAAGAACGTGAAGGACGAGAAGGGCATGAAGCGCGTCGCGAAGTTTTTGAAGGAAGGCCCCTGCCCCGACTGCGGCGGCACGCGCCTCTCGGAACGCGCCCGTGCGCCGCTCCTGCGCGGCATCCCGCTCGACAAGGCGTGTGAAATGACGCTCGCCGAGGCGGAGGAGTGGGTGCGCGGCGTTCCCGCGTCCCTGCCGAAGCCGATGCGTCCGATGGCGGAACGCATCTGTGAAGCGTTCCACGATACGTCGCGCCGGCTTGTGGAACTTGGACTTTCCTACCTCTCGCTCGACCGCGCCGCATCGACGCTCTCCACCGGCGAGCGCCAGCGCATGCAGCTCGCCCGCGCCGTCAGGAACAGGACGACGGGCGTTCTGTACGTCCTTGACGAACCGTCCATCGGGCTCCACCCGTCGAACCTGGAAGGGCTGACGGGCGTGATGGACGATCTTGTCGCAGACGGCAACTCGGTGCTGCTCGTCGATCACGATACGCAGGTGCTCGCGCATTCCGACTGGATCGTGGAACTGGGGCCGGAGGCTGGTGCGAAGGGCGGGCACCTCGTCGCGGAAGGCACGGTTAAAGAGATTGCGAAGACCCCCAAATCGCAGATAGGGCCGTTTTTAGTCACAGGGTGTACACGGGACAAAAGAGACAAAAAGGACGCAAGGGACAAACTTCGCGCCTCTGCGCCTCCGCGTGAGATAAAACTCTCTACTTCCGCGATCCACACCGTGCAACCCCTTGAGGTGTCGTTCCCGAAAGGAAAGCTTTCGGTCGTGACGGGCGTTTCGGGAAGCGGCAAGACGACGCTGATTCTCGAAAGTCTCGTGCCGGGGCTCGCCGCGCAGATCGGCAAACATGCGCTCCCCGCGCACATCAGGGCGCTTTCTGCGCCCGGCATCGCGCAGGTGAAGCTCATCGACGCGACGCCAATCGGCATCAACATCCGTTCGACGGTTGCGACGTATGCTAACGTCCATGACGAGTTGCGCAAGATCTACGCCCGCACGGCGGATGCGAAGGAACGCGGGTATAAGGCGGGCGACTTTTCGTACAACACGGGCGCTCTGCGTTGCCCGACCTGCGACGGCACGGGCGAGATCAATCTTGACGTTCAGTTCCTGCCGGATGTCGATATTCCCTGCCCCGACTGTCGCGGCTCGCGCTACGCGAAGGCGGCGTTCGCCGTCAAGCGGAAGGGCGTCTCGCTCCCCGAATTGATGGCAATGAGCGTGGACGAGGCGCTTGTGGCCTGTGCGGATTTGCCCGTCGTCAAGAGCCGTCTTCAGACGCTCCACGACATCGGGCTTGGCTATCTGACGCTGGGCGAGGAGACGCCGGGGCTTTCCGGCGGCGAGGCGCAGCGGCTCAAGCTTGCGAGCGAGATGGGGCGCGGACAGGAAGACACGGTTTTCGTCTTCGACGAACCGACGATAGGGCTTCATCCGCTCGACGTGCGTACGCTGATGGACGTGTTTCGGCATTTGATTGGCAACGGCGCCACCGTGATCGTGATCGAACACGACCTCGACGTCATCCGTTCGGCGGACTGGATCGTTGACATGGGCCCCGGCGGCGGCAAGGACGGCGGTCGTATCGTCGCCACCGGCACGCCATCCGAAATCAAATCCAGCGCCAATAGTGTGACAGGGAGGTATTTATGAAACGGACCCGACTTGTCTGGATTGTCGACTGTCTGTGTGCCGCATTGCTGATTAGCATGACGGTCTGGGTGGCGTGTCGCTATGCCGCATTGCCCGATAGAATTCCGGTTCACTATGGCGCGGACGGCGTCATTGATGGATATGGCGACAAGAGTATGATTTGGGTGTTGCTGTCTATTGCGTGGTTCATCGTTGGTTTGTTGTCGGTTGCGGAACTGTTTCCAAAATACTGGAACATCCCTTTCAAGGTTACGAAGGAGAATCAGGCGCGGGTACTGACAATTGCATGGCACATGCTCAGCGCCACCAAGTTGATTGTCACGGGAGTCTTTGCCTATCTGGCAATCAAGGTTACGCAGGGCGGAAATCTGTCTGCGTATTTTGCGCCAATATTTATTAGCGCAATTTCTTTGAATTCGTTGTATTGGGTTGTCAGACTGTTCTTGAACCGAAAGTGAAGATTCGTTTAGATGATGTTTAGCTGCAAAGAACGTAAAGGAGCATGGTATGCTCATAAACTTTGGCAGATTTTTTGCGATCTTTGCGGCTAAAAGAATCATAAAACCATGAAAAAGAAAATCCGCTGCCCATACTTCGAGCAGAACGACCTTGAGCGCGCGTACCACGACAAGGAGTGGGGGACGCCGTGTTGGAACGACCGCAAGCTTTTCGAGTACTTGATGTACGAGGTGCTGCAGTGCGGCCTCAGCTGGGACACGATCATTCAGAAGCGCGCGGCGTTCCGCGTCGCGTTCGAGCGGTTCGACTTCGAGAAGATCGCCCGTTACGGCGAGCGCGACATCGCGCGCGTTCTTGCCGTGCCGGGCATGATCCGTTCGAGGAGAAAGGTCGAGGCCATCATCCACGACGCGCAGCGCTTCATCGCGCTCCGTCGCGAATGCGGCACCTTCTC
>JAFPNP010000127.1 GCA_017411125.1 Kiritimatiellia bacterium | reverse complement strand
CGCAAACCCTTCCAGGACATACGACTTCACGAGTTCCTTTGGCCGCGCGTGCTGACGGGCGGACGACAGGTTTGGATCGAAGGTTATGCGCACTTCGCGCAGGGTGACGGGCGCCGGGAAGTCGAGTCTTATGCTTTGTGGAAGTTTCTCGTCTGGATTGGACCGCCACCCGTGGTAGACTCCGTCCTCCAGGCGCGCCACGCCGTCGATCACCGCCACGACGTTGGAATCCACTTCCCGTACCAGCGCGGGCTCGGTGACGAACGAATACTGCTGCCCGGCCACGGCAGTCCACCTCGCCTGGCCCTCCGTGCAGTAGGCGCGGAAGTCGGAACTGCCGGTGGTTCCTTCGCGGAGCGCCCACGATATTTCCTTCACGGGCGCGACTTCAAGCCAGACGAACTTCGCGTCGACGGCAATTGGATTCTCCGGCGCGAAACGCACGAGCCCGTCGTGTCCGGCGGGGACCGTCGCCTTTAGCACTGCTGCGGGACGGTCGTCGGGACGCCACGATTGGCTGTCCGTCAGAAACACGTTTACCGTCGCCTCTACCGGCTTCTTCCCGTCGTTCACCAGCAGGAGCGACACGGCATCGAGCGTCTTGAGACTCCCTCGCTCGAACCTCGCCGCGCGGCGGAACCCAGCGCAGGCGTGCGTCTTGCCGTCTTTGCGGCGGAGACCAGAATCGAATGCGCCGTATGTCAGGCGCCGCGGGCCGCCTTCGGACGACGACGCCCTCGCTGTACGGGCGAGGTCGAGCGGATCCTCGTTCCGTATCCTCGGTATGTAGTGGTCGTCTTTCAAGAGTCGCTGCTGTATCTCCTTGATGTGCCTGACGCCGCACTCGCGCGGTGTGATTCCACCTTTCTCGTACGCGACGGCGGCGGCGGTGCCGGCGGCCTGTCCCAGCTGGAACAGCGTCGCCATGACGCGGATCGTGCCGAAGGCGATGTGCGTCACGCTGATGGAACGTCCGCACAGGAAGAGGTTGGATACGTTCTTCGAGTATATGCAGCGGTAGGGGATGGAATACAGCGGCACTCCGGGGTGGCTGCGCCAGTAGCCGTTGCCCGTCGGGTTCTCCATGCCGAGCGGGTCGTGGGTGTCGAGCGACCAGCCGCCGTACGAGATGCGGTCTTGGAACATTGTGCCCGCGAGCGCGTCGTTAGCGGTCATAACGTAGTCGCCGACGAGGCGGTAGCCTTCGCGGCGGGCGTTCTTCCACGCGATTTCGGCCATGTACGCGTTCGCGGCTTTGTCCTTGACGGGCGACTCGTTCTTGATCCAGCCCCAGTAGGCGTACGATATCCTGACGAGCTGGTCGCGTGCTCGTTCGGGGTCCTCCAGGTCGTTGAAGCGTCCGTTGTTCTCCATCCACCAGACTCCGTGCGGGCCGTGCACGCGGCGTCTGAACCCCTTGGGCAGGACGTCCGCCCACGCCGGGGTCTTGTACTGCACGGGATGGCCGGCGTACCCGACGATGTAGCCGACGCGTCTGTCCTTCATCACGCATCCGCTCATCGTGATCTCGTCGCGCACGTCCGGGGCGGGCGCCTCGTCGTACTCGTCCTTCGCCTCGCGGCCGTGCATGTATTCCGCGCCGGCGAAGAGGCCCAGCCAGCCGTCGCCGGTGCCGTCCGCGAAATAGCGTCCTGCGAAGCGCGTCTCCCTCCCCGTGAGCGTGTTGCGCGAGACCACGGCCGCTATGGCGTCGCCGTTCTTCTCGGCGGACATCACGCGTTCGTTCGGGAACTCGAAGAACCTGCCCTCCAGTTCGTCCGCCATTTCGCGGAAGGCGTCGCTGTAGCTCCATCCCTCGTGCATCTTGCAGCGCATCAGCGCCTCGCACACGAGTCCGGACTCGCGGCCTTTCGCGCCGCCCGCGCCGTTGATTCCGACTTCCATCTCGCAGTTTGCGTTGCCGCCGAGCACCGGGCGGTCGTGGACAATCGCGACGCGCAGGCCGTTTCTCGCGGCGGCGAACGCCGCGCCCAGTCCGCCCGGCCCAGCGCCCACGACGACCAGGTCGAACTCGCCGCCGTCGGCGGCCTTTACGTCTCCCGTCGTCAGGCGGCGGCGTTCGGCCGCAAGCGCCTTCGCCTCCACAGGCGGGACGTACGAAAGGTCGGAGGTGAAGAGGAGCGCGTCGCAGCGCGTCATCGCTCCGGTGAGGTCGACCAGCCGCACGTCGCAGTCGCCGGCTGAAAGCGCGAAGTCCCCGGCCGTCTCCCAGGTCCACCCCTCGCGGCGCGACGCGCCGAGCGTGTTGCCGCGCTTCCCGGCGACCTCCACGGCGAACTTTCCGGGAGAGAACTCGGGAAGCCAGTCCTTCGTGCGCGCCCACACGCGCCACGTCCCCGCGCGGGGGATGCGCACCTTCGTGGACGCCGGCGCGACAGGCTCCAGGACACCCGGGGCGAGCAGATATGCGCTTCCCATCTTGTGGGTGAACTGGGTGTCGACCTTCCATCCGCCGTATTCGGAGAAGTACTCCGCCTCAAGCCAAAGGAATCCCGGAACCTTCTCCTGCACCTCAAGCGCAGGGGCGCGAAAGCCGTTGTTCACGAACTCGCGGCAAGGCGAAACGCCGTCGTCCTTCGTTGCCGCCTGCCCGGCAAGCGAGAACAGGACCAGTGCCGCCGTGCCAATCATCATGAACTGTTTTTTGTAGAGCAGAGACCCACGCCTCGGTGTTGCCGCCGATGCGACTTCCCCTTCGTCAAACCGTACATGCGGCTTTCCGTGCATGGCTTTCTCTTTCATGGTTGTTTGCCTTTCGCTTACTCTAAATTCAAGGGTATCCACACGAACGCCCCTTTCGCGCAATAGTATATCACAGATTTGTCAATCCCCACGCGGCTACGGCTTGTCGAACGGCCACTGGGCCGGGTCGCCGCAGTTGCACGGAGCCTCCGCCATGACGAACAACGTTGCCACGACTGGGAAATGGTCGCTGGGATACAAGTCAAGGCCAGGACGCAGGTCGTCGTACGTCGCATAGTCCAAGACGCGAACGCCTTTCGAGACGAAAATGTAGTCGATGCGCTCGCCATAGCGGCGCGTGCCGTCCTTTGTGCAGCGTTCGGACAGCGGAACACGCTGCGCATCCGCGAATGACGTCGGCGGCGACTTGCGCCGGAAACCAGCACAGGTCGTCCCCCACGGACCTGAAGGAGGCGTTTCCGACGCATAAAGCGCGTATGTCATCTCCTTTGCGGCAAGCATTGGCGCAGTGTCGGTCTCGTTGCTGTTGAAATCGCCGGCAAGAATGACCGGAGCGCCGGCCGAGAATTCCGGCAGACGGCGCAGTACAAGGCGCATCCCCTCCTCTTTGGCAAGGGGGCTTGCGCAGTCGAGATGGACGCTCGCGACGCAGATGCGAACTCCCGTGCGTTTCTCGCGCAACGCGGCGAGGGTACAGGTACGCCGCCAGCCAGAACCCCACGACTTCGAGCCGGGAACGTCCGGCGTCTCTGAAAGCCAGAACGTCCGCGTTTCAACCAGATCGAAACGATCCCTACGCCATGCGACAAGGTTGCCCTGTCCGCTCGTGCGGTCTTCATTGCGGTATTCGCCCGCAAATCCGTATTCCGGCATCTTCCCCCGCAGATATCCGGCCTGCGCCGGAACGACCTCCTGAAACGCAACGACATCCGGCGAATTTGAGCAAACGAGCGCGGCGACGTCTGCACGGCGTGAGGCCCAGCATCCGGGATGGCTTGGCGAACCCGCAGCCCAGCCGATGTTGTACGTACACACCCGCACGGCCCCGACCTCCCTTCGCGGCATGGAAACCGAACTGGTGACCGTACGGCTGGGCGGCACCTGGATGGTCTCAGCGCCTGCGGCGACGGCCAACGAGAAGAGAAATGTGATAGTTGCTTTTTCCATGTCTGGTTTCTTTCTAAGGTCAATGGCCAGAGGGACTTGCTGTCCCCATTGGTGGAGTAAGAGCGGTGGAGTAACTTCATGTCAGAGTCCTAAGAAGCGCCAGATAGCACGAGACGAAGTACTTCGATGTCCTTGCGCATGGCGCGTACATGTTTCTACAGCTTCTCGCTTTCACACTTCCATCGCCTTGCGCGTGCCGTCCGGAAGTACGATTCGGACGGTTCTTCGCGGTCCCTGCGCCTTCGTACCCGGATGCGGCCGCAAGACAAGCCGATCCACCTTGCCGCCCTTGACGACGCATTCGACCTCGAAGCCGCCCTCGGCGGGCAGGCGGAACGACCAGTCTTTCCACTCTTTCGGAACGCCCGCGCCGATGATGCATTCGCCGTCCCGCTCCGAGAGCAGCATCTGGTTTATGGCGTAGAGGCAGTTCCCGGCGCCAGTCATGAACCACGGACGGAACTCCGCCACGCCCGGCTCGTTGATCTCCCATATCTCCCCGTAGCATCCAGACGACGACGCAGCCTCCATGAGGAGCGGATAGACCTTCCCGTACCTTCCCGCCCGCTGCGCCGCAATCGCCATCGTGGCCGCATACCAGGGGCAAATCTTCTTGCCGGTCTTGTACATGTTGCCGGCTTTCGTTCCCTGCGCAAGAAAGAAATCGACCGCCGCCGTCTGCTTCTTGTGTCCGCGCGGGAAGATCTGGAAGGGGAAATATCCGGCGAGAGTGCCCATCGAGACGGCTTCCGTCGCGTCCGCGGCCGGGACGAAACGTCCGTATTTCACGGGCAGCGACTTCTCGAGCCGGGCGGCCTTCGCCCGCCAGTCCGCCGCTTCCTGCACATCGATTCCCAGCCGTTTCGCCGCGTCCGCGCAGATGCGGAACGTGTGGATCACGCCGCAAGTGGTCATGAACGGGCGCACCTTCGCCACGCCGAGACGTTCGAGGTCGGTACATTTGCCGATGAAGGACGTGCCGTCCGGCGCGTCGTAGACCTGCAGTGCGCGGTAGAAGCGGGCGCATTCCCGCATCACAGGATACATCTTTTCGCGCAGGAAGGACAGGTCGTCCGTGTACGCCGCCGCGAGGTTGCACGTCTGGGCGATTGCGGACATGTGGAATATGTGGTCTTGCCAGAATCCCGACGGTGCGCCTTCCCTGACGGAGTCCTCCATGCACTCCCAGTACCACCTCGCTCCGCGTCCCACGCGCCTTTTCGCCTGGCCGAGCGTTTTGTAGCGGAATTCCGCGACGTGCTTCGCTTCGTCGAAATGCCCGGAGGAGAGAAGCCCCTGTATTCCGTACAGCTCGTCGAACGCGAACGAGTTTCCGCTCCAATGCGACTTGAAGATACCGACCGGGAGGTTCCAGCGCGTGACGTTGCACTTCAACTGGTATTCCGCCATCGTGCGCAGCTGCATCAGCTTCGCGTCCGGCAACTGCACGGACGACGCGGAATAATACTTGCGCCATGCAGATTCGTGGCGGCCGGCAAGGGCGGCGTACGTCCCCGCGTAGGGCTTGCCGTTTTGCCCAGTGTACGAAATGAACGTCACGAATGCGTCTCCCTCCCGCGCATGGCGGATCGTGACGCGCGTCTTGTCGATGTTGCGGCCGTAGGCGGTGAAGGAATACGCGCGGCCGTCGGACGTGTCCTCCCACGGGCCCACGACGATGCGCCCCTTCGCGTCCCTGTGCGGAGTGTAGTCGAGTCCGACGCCGAGGCGGGCCGTGTCCGTTCCGGGGAACGTCTG
>JAFPNP010000126.1 GCA_017411125.1 Kiritimatiellia bacterium | reverse complement strand
TGGTGTGCGAGAGGTTCCATCTTGAGAACATCGAGGTGAAAAAATGACCGACTGCGCCATGACGCCCTCGCCCGCAAAAGGTATCTCAAACCGTTCAAGTGGTTCAAGTTCAACCGTGCAAGAAAGGCAACCGCAAAATGAAACTCATCCATAAAATCTTCGATAGATTCTTCGAGTCACCGCTACATCCGTGCGGCATCAACAGACCGACCGATTCTATGCTCGAATGCGAGGAAAGCGCACAAATGAAAACCGCCGCAGGCATGTTCTTCCTCTCGCTATACTATCTTTCATGTAAATGTTTTATCCGCTTCCCTAAATCCATCCCCATCAAACTGAAAGGAATCGCCGTATGATCATCGACATAAACCGCCGTATAGCCGAACACGCCCGTATAAGAAAGGAAATGGACGAAGCGGCAGAACACATAAACTTCTTTCTGCAAGACATGCCACTCAATCCCCGAGCGCATAATTGGCTCATCAGAAACGGCTACAAGGACTTGTCATATCAAGAATCTGTGTATGGACAGGAGATTGCAGAACTATGAATAAAAACGCTGTCATTACCGAACTGTTTAAAATCCGTGAAGACTTGCACGAAAAGGCGTTGTCCGCCAAGACGCCCGAAGAAAGAATGCACTACGCAATATTGAAACACGCATGCGAATCAGACATTCTAAATATGGAAACTGTTGGTGTGAAACCGACACTGTCGGAGGAAACCACATGAACATCACCCCATACGAAAACCTCACGCCAGAGGAACTCAAGCAGAACAAAGTCCGTCTGCTGCGCATCCCGAAGAGCGTCAGCCGGATCATGCTGCACATAAAGGCGTTTCACGACAATTACGGCGCCCTCTGCGCTCGTCGCGTACTCCGAACGGGACTTTGCCCGTCTCCGCGAGAGCGGCCTCAGAGGGGCGTTTTTGCGCGTCTCATAACAACCAACTGAAAGGAGAATCCAAATGACATCAGTCACACCCCAAAACGGAACACTGCGAAACGCAAATGGCATTGCCATGATGACAGAAATGCCAAGAACTGAAAACGACCTCGTGAACCATCCGCGCCACTACACCAAGGGCGGCGTGGAGTGCATCGACGCGCTGGACGCCGCAACCGTCGGCAAGCCGCCAGACGAGGCTATATGCGTCGCAAACGTAATCAAGTACCTCTGGCGGTACGAGGAGAAGGAGCCCCTGCGCTCGCTCCAGTCCGCGCGGTGGTATCTCGACCGCCTCATCGGAAAAGTGAGGAACAAGGGACTCGGCAAATGGTCCAATCAGGAGGCCGCGACATGACTCTAAACATCGTCCCCGATTCGCCAAGAGGCAATCTTGCCGTCAACCGTGCGATGTGCGAGCGTTTTATCGTACAGAGCCACTCTGGGAACCATTGGCCATGCTTTAGATGTCCGTTCGCAAAACCATTTCACGATACACTCTATTTTGAACCTATGTACGCATGTCCACACGGCATGTGGCATTTTTCACTCTTCGACCCGGACAATGACAATCTGCATTTCCGTTTCGATGTTCCCAAGCGTAAAGATACCGACTGTCCCAAACCATAGTATGCGCATAACAATCCATTGCGTTGACGGGCACAACTGCCCAAACCTCGCGCTAACCGACAACTTAATTCAACCGTCCGCAGCGCTGCGCCGCCTTGCGAGGTGGTGCAACCGTGCTTGGATTCGTAAGTCTTGCGAGTTTGAGGATTATCGGTAGTTCTGCGCCGCGCCAGCAATGGCGCGGTTTTTATTTGCCTGTCATTTGCCGATGCGTCCAATTTTTCTGTGCGCGTCTCGTCTTTTACGCCACTTTCTCGGCTTTTTCGGCAACAACTTCCGCTTTTTCTATTTGCCCGTTATTTGCCGACGGTAGTATCGCGAAATACGCTTCGCCATCCTTCTTCTGCGCAAGCCCGCAGTAGTTGTCGGCCCTCATTTTCTCGCTCGTCCCTACCATGGCCGTGGTCTTCGCGGGGTCGTTGTACGCTGCGACGTGGTAGGTGATGAAGGTGTGCCGTCCGCAGTTCTGGAACATGGGCACGCCGTTCTTCCGCGCAAGTTCGTAAACCTCCTTTTGCGTGACTTCCGTCACCTTCGAGAGCGCGGCGAGGAAGTCAAACGACTTCATCCACGCCAGAGCCGTCGAATGTATCGGGAACGCCCTCGGACGCTTTCCTTGCTGATACCCCTTCGCCTTGGCTATGCGCACCGTCTCTCCTTCGATGTTGATTTTCGCCGCGTCCGGGTCGCTTGCCATGCGCTGAATCTCCACCGCCCTGCATCCGCAGAAAAAGTTTACGATGGCGTATGCCAGCAGCTCCGGCCTGTCCTCCTTGCGCGCCTCCAGCAGCCGGAACAGGCGCTCCACGTCCGCCGGCTTCATGTACTCCGGCTCTTCCCACGGCTCCGGCTTGAACTTCATGGAGCTGATCGGGTTTTTGGCGAGATAGGCCCGTTCGTCCTTGCAGCACCAGTTGAGGAACGTCTTGATGTAGAGGAGGTGGGAGTTGTAGGTCTTGGGCTTCTTGCCGCCGTAGTTGCGCTCCAGATAGGCGGCGACCTCCTTGGCGGCGATGTCGCAGAGGCGCTTGCCGCCGAGCGAGGCGACCCATTTGCCGGTGGTGGCCTTCGTCTTGTGCTTGTCCGCGCCGTCGGGTTTTGCCGTGAAGAACTCGTCGAACGCCTCGTCCGCCCTCTTTTCCGGACACGCGCCTTGCGCGGCTTGTCCGCCGATGTACGCGCTCACCGCGTCGAAGAGCGTCATCTTCATCTGCGCGGCGGCGAGCGCGTCAAGGGCGTTCTTCGCGTCGATGGCCTCCGCCGCCGACAGTCGCGCGGCGGCGTCGCCTCCGGACTGGTGCCGCTGGTAGAAGTTTCGCAGGGCGTTCAGCAGGTCGTTCCTGTCCGTCCGCGTTAGCCTTGCGGGACGATGCGTGAAGGGATCGACGCCGAGATACGCTTCGTAGTCGGTATGCGGCTTGCCGTTTTTGTCAGACCGGATCCGCACCTTGATGTTTTTTTCGACAATGTTTTTTGGCAGATAAGCCATGTTGCGCCTCGTTTTTTGATTGTGAAACGCTTGTGAAACCCGAAAATCGCACCATGTGATTTCCTGTTCAAAAGCGAACGAAACCATTATAGCACAAGAGTTTCGTTGATGCAATCCTATTTTACTCAAAAGTTGGTATTCTATCAAAAAGACGCAAGGATGTCAAAAATGATAGGTTTTGCGCATAATGTCAGTGATATTTTAATTATTAGCGCATTTTGGCAGTCATGGGCAACCCTGTACAACTGCGGGCATTGAAGATTTTTTATGATTTGGGGCGGTTGCGCTTGTGAAATTCTTGTGAAATTGACACGGTTGGACGTGGCGATTTCACACCTCCCAAATCTCCCGTCATACGCTTCCGGGAAGTTCGGGAAGTGTAGCACTTTACATGCGGAATGTCACGCCCTTTTTCTTCGGGCACGAACGCCAATTCCCGCTTGGATGATGTCAAGGACGTAGGTAGTCATGTGTCAGCCGCCAAGCGTCTTCAATATCCGCGCCTGCATTTGCAGTTTCTTGTCGTGGTAGCGCTTCTTCCGCTCTTCCGAAACTGGCGTTTTCGGTTTGACCCACTCTTTGCCGTACTTGATTTCGCCGCGCTCCAGATGCATCAGTTCCTTCACTTGGTTTATCTGCCCGTCCAGCAGCGACTTGCCCGCAAAGAGATACGGTTTGCCTCGGCGCAGTTCCCGCGCCCGCGCCACGTCCTGCGTGCCTTTCAGCTCCGCTTTGTCCGCCTTGTATTTTTCAAGCGCGTCGTAGTAGCGATGCGTGTTGTCCGGTACATTGCGCGTCACGTCGCGCAGACCGGGAATGTCGTTGCGGTCAAATTCGTTTCTGCCCGTGGCAACGGACTTCACGCCTTTCTCCACCAAGTCCGCCGCGCCAGAAACGTCGCGCCACATGTTCTTGCCCACCGCTTCGACGATGTGCTTGTACGCTTCCGGCGGATTGTCCAGCCATTCCCATCCCCGGCGGTGCTCGTTGCCGCCGCCGATGCGGTTCAGCAGCCGCGCGAACGCCACGTAGCCCGCGCCGGTGCTTTGGAACGCGGACTCGGACTTAGGCTTCGTCGTGTCGAAACCTTCCGGGCGGTATATCCTCTTGCCCGCAAAGTCCTGGTTGGCCGCAAGCTCGACGATCGGGCGTATCACGCTGGGCGTGAGCGATTCCACCACGCCCTTGGGGCCGTTGGCGAAGTCTACTTCCCCGACGCCGCCAAGATGCGTTCCAAGCGTGACCCATTCCTTCGCGGTGTAGGCCGCCGCGTCCTTCCACGAGATTTTCCCGAGCATGGCGCGGGCGATGTTGCCGCCCGTGTATTTCAGCGCGGAGAACGGACCCGCGTGCATTGGCAGGCGGAAGTACTTGCCGCCGGAACGGAAGAACAGCGTCTGCGAACGTTCGCGCTCCGAAAGGTCTTTGTCTCCGCCCGTGCCGGTTCTCGCCGCCTTCTTGTCGTCGTCATCGTTGAACAGCGCGTCCGCCATGGCTTCGACAAATCCGTAGGCCAGCAGGCTTCCCGCAAGGGCCGCGCCGCGCTTCGGGTTCTTCGCAAGAAGCTTGGCGGAGCGCAGCGTTCCGCCAAGGATCGAGTTAGAGAACATGTATACGTCGTTCAGCCAGCGCTGCCGTCCGTACATGTTGAAGTCTGTGGAATCTTCGCGGGACGCCAGAACGGCGTCTTTTACGGCCTGCCGCGACGGATTCGCGCCCGCTCTGGCAAGACGGTTGCGGAAATTGTTGAAGCGCGAAAGGAGTTCCACCACCTCGTTTGCGCCCTTGATTCTTCCGAACACCGCTTCCGACACGAGGGACGCTTTCTCCTTCGCGCCGCCAAGGGCGAACTTTCCGGCAAACGATTTCTGCTGCCGCGAAAGGTCGGCGTTCACGTCCTGATAGCCCTCTCGCCCGATGCCGCCTATCTCGCCGCCCTCCTTCACGAACATCTCCAATTCCCTGCCGAACTTGCCGCCGAACGTGCCTTTCTTCAGGTATTCGCAGATGGTCGAAACCACGCCCGGCATGTCTGCCGTCTGGTTCTTCAGGAAACCCGCGCCGCCTTTCAGTCCGGTGTCGGCCGTGGAATTGAGCGCGACCTCTATCGTGTCTTTCAAGAAGTTGCGCCCGGTGAACGTGCCGGACAGCTGCGTGGCCGTGGACGCCCATGCCCGCGTGAACGCGGCGAACTGCTCCGGAGAGCGCACCACGCCCTCGCCGCGCATCGCCTCCGCCACCATGCGACCGCGTTCCGTGTCGGCAAACTCGATGTACATCTTCCTGCCGTTCTCGCGGAAGGAGACGAGGAGCGGATTCTTGTCCTCGCGGTCCATGGGATCGTCTACGTATGCGTCGCCGCCTGTCTTGTAGTCGTGGGCCTTCGTCTTGTTCTGCGTCCGCACCTTGCCGATTTCGGGGAACATGCGGACGAGCTTCGCCATCTCCTGCCGCGTCCTGTTCTCGTTCGTCCTCGCGGCGTTGTCCTTCGCCTGCATGAACAGGAACGTTATCGGGTCGTCGGCCTCCGACGAGCGGCCCAGCGCCTTTTTGAGCGCGGGGGATTCCATGCTGCGCGTGGAGTTGCGGTCGAAACCGCCGTTCTCGTCGCTCCAGTCTGTGCGCTGCGGAGCGTAGTCGGGATTGCGATCTTCCAGCATTTTGGCGGTCTCCTGGTCGAGCATCCCGCCGTCCACGAGTCGCTGCAGCCCGAAGTCGCTCTTGAGCTTCTGGATTATGGCATACCCCTTTTCGAGCGTCGGCGTCTTGCCGTCAGTCTGGAAACCGTCGAGCCACGCCCTTGCCTTGGCGTCGCTGATGCCCGCGCCGTTCACGACGCCGAGGCGTTTTTGCATGTCGGGGTTGCGGTAGAGGGCGTCGCGGGCCTTGACGTAGCGGCTCATGTCCTCGTGCGTCACCTTGCCCTTGCTGTCGCGCAGGAATCGGCGGTACTCGTCGGCTATCATGTCGATTGCGCGGCGGTCGGCTTCGTTGCGTCCGGGCTGCACGCGCTTCTCGTAGTAGGGGTCGGGCACGTCCGCGCCGGGCAGGGCGTTTTTTCTGGCGGATTCCTGGAGCGACTTGATTGGCGCGAAACGGTCGGAGAAGTTGCGCGTCCATTTCTCGAAAATCCTCTCTTTCTCGTCCATGATCCCGCCGGCGGGCTGCGGCGCGTCGCCGCGGGATCGGCGGACGGAAGATTTTGTTGTTGGCACGGCGGACGTAGGCGCGTCGCCGAAGCTGCGGCCCTTCGCCATCTCGGAAAGGATCTTCTGCGCAGCGTCCTCCGGAGACATGCGCTCCAGCCCGCGAAGGTCGGC
>JAFPNP010000125.1 GCA_017411125.1 Kiritimatiellia bacterium | reverse complement strand
TGCGGCACTGAGTTTTCATTTTGCAACGACGGCTTTTTGTGATATACTATGCGCCGTTCTTTTCGGGCGGTTAGCTCAGTTGGTTAGAGCGAGTGCTTTACACGCATTAGGTCGGGGGTCCGAATCCCTCACCGCCCACCAGAAGGACTTCGATTCCAGGGCGGGACGATACATGCACAAGGAGCAAACACGGATGAATGCGAAAACGGCAAAGACGATATGCATTGCAGCGATCGCCGCACAGGCGGCGGCGACTTGCGCGGCGAAACCGCCGGCGGAACGCATGGACCGTTCCCGACTGCTCGTCGGCGCGTACTGCCTGCAGGCAAACGCGCGAACGGACGCGCACGTGAAAGCGATCCGCGACTGCGGCGTGGACTTCATCATCGGCATCCCTGCGACGGACCGCGCCACGCTCGACCTCTTCGCGAAGCACGGCGTGGGCGCGATCGTGAACAACGTCGTTCCCGGCTGGTGGGGCGGCAACGGCGAGCGGGCCGGCAAGATGCGCGAAGCGAATCCGCCGGAAAAGTACGCGGCGGGCGCGGCGGCGTTCAAGGACCATCCCGCCATCTGGGCGGTAGACATCGGCGACGAGCCGTCCGCCCTCGATTTCCCGTATTACGGGGACGTCGTGCGCCAGCTCGGCAAGGCGCTCCCTGGAATGCCGCTCTACCTCAATCTATACCCCAACTACGCGAGCGTGTCGCAGAACACCGGTGCGCAGACCATCAACCAGCTCGGCACTCCGACATATGCCGAGCACGTGGAAGCCTATTGCCGGAGCGTCCCCCTCGACTATATTTCCTACGATTTCTATCCCTACATGGCGGACGCGCGGGGAACCGACGTTTTTCTCTCCAAGATGTACGACAACTTCATCGTCGTATCCGAAGCGTGCCGCCGCACGAAACGCTCGTTCTGGTACATTCCGCAAGTCAATTCGCGCAACGGGGTCGCGCCAACGAGCGAAAACCGTCTGCGATTCCAGGCGAACGCGGCCCTCAGCTTCGGCGCGGAGGCGGTGACGTGGGCTTGCTGGTGCGCGGGATGGTGGGTGAACAACGTTCTCGACGCGCAAGGGAGGCAGACCGTCCAGTACGAGAAGCTGAAGCGCGTGAACGCGGAGCTGAAGCGCATCGGGCCGCAGTACATGCGCTTCCGCAACGTCTCCACGCGGTTCGTGGGCTTTCCCGCCAATTCGCCGCAGAACCCGAGAGAGAAATTCGACCGCGTTGAAAAGCTCGACTTCGGGCCGTTCAAGGGACTGCGGGCGTCGAACGGAGCCCGGCTCGTCGTGGGCGAAATGGTCTCGCGCGATCCGGCCAGCGCAGAACGCGCTTTGTTCGTGACGGCGGCGGACGATCCCGCGGACGGCCGCCCGCAGTCGTTCGAGATCGTGTTCGGCGTCGATGGCGGCGGCGCGAAGGCGTTCGGCGGCGGCGGCGCGATTCCGGTCGCGCGCCGGGCGGACGGTTCGTGCGCCGTTCGCATTGCTTCCTGCCAAGGCGTGCTGCTGGCGCGATAATATGCGTGGCAATGGCGGCGTGGTTTTGATATACTTCTCGCCATGAAGAACCTTTCACACGCAAACATGGTGATCGCCCAGTCGGGCGGTCCCTCGATGGTCATCAACCAGTCGCTCGTCGGCGCGGTGCTGTGCGCCCGCCAGGCGAAGGAAATCGGCAAGATACTCGGCGCGCGCCACGGCATCGCGGGCATTCTCGCCGGCGACTATGCAGACTTGCGCAAGCCGTCCGCCGAGAAGCTGGAGGCCGTGGCGCAGACGCCAAGCTCGGCGCTAGGAAGCTGCCGCCTGAAGCCGACCGCCGACGACTGCCGCAGGATATTCGAGGCGTTCCGCCGCCGGAAAGTGGGCTATTTCTTCTACATCGGCGGCAACGACTCCGCAGACGCCGCGCGCATCGTCGCGGAGGAGGCCGAAAAAGAGGAATATCCGCTCGTCTGCTACCATATTCCCAAGACCATCGACAACGATCTGCGCAGCTGCGACCACACGCCGGGCTTCGGGTCCGCCGCCAGGTTCGTGGCGTGCGCGCTCAAGGGCGACGACCTCGACAACCGTGCGCTAGGCGGCGTGAAGATCGACGTGATCATGGGCCGCGACGCCGGATTCCTCACAGCGGCGTCGGCGCTCGCCCGCGAAAGGCGCGACGACGGGCCGCATCTCGTCTACCTCCCGGAACGCCCCTTCTCGCTGGACGGTTTCGTCAAGGACGTTCAAGACGCGATGAAGAAGCATGGACGCTGCGTGGTGGCCGTATCGGAAGGCATCCGCGACGCAAACGGCGAGCTTTTCGCAAAGAAATTCGCGGGCGGAGAACGAGATTCGCACGGCAACCTGCAGCTTTCCGGCACCGGCGCGCTCGGCGACTTTCTGGCCAAGCACCTCAGGGCCGGCGCCGGCATCGCGCGCGTCCGGGCGGACACCTTTGGCTATCTTCAGCGATCGTTCCCCGGCATCGCGTCCAAGACGGACGCGAAGGAGGCCCGCGCCGCCGGCGTCGCCGCCGTAAAAGCAGCGCTCAAGGGCAAGGTGACGAAAGGCACTATCGCGATAGTGCGCAAGCCGGGCGCGAAGTACGCCGTCTCGTTCGAGGCACAGCCCATTGCGAACGCTGCGAAATACACCCGCAGCATGCCGGACGAATTTATCGCGCCAAACGGACACGACGTGACGAAAGCGTTCCTCGAATACGCACGCCCGATAGTCGGCGACCTGCCTAAATGCGAAATCCTGTGAAAGCGCACGCGAAGATCAACTACACGCTCGAAGTGCTGGGAACGCGTCCGGACGGATACCACGACCTTCGCAGCGTCGTGGTGCCGATTCCTCTTCACGACGACGTGGAAATGGCCGAGGCGGACGAACTTTCCGTCTCCATGCCGGGATTCGACCTGCCGCAGGAGAAAAACCTCGCCTGGCGAGCGGCGCGCGCGCTCCAACGCGCAACCGGCTGCACGCGAGGAGCGTCCGTCTCGATAGTAAAACGCATTCCCGCCGGCGCAGGGCTTGGCGGCGGATCGGCTGACGCCGCAGCCGTATTGAACGGACTAAACTCGCTTTGGGGGCTGAACCTGCCGATTGCGCGGCTTTGCGAAATCGGCGCGGAAGTCGGAAGCGACGTGCCCGCGCTCGTGCTAGGCGGAATCGTGCTCATGGAGGGGAGGGGCGAACGCGTAAGACGGCTTGATGGATTCAAGCTGCCGCCGTTCGACGGCTTCGTGCTGCGCGTTCCGCCCGTCCACGCATCGACGCCGGCAGTGTACGCGGAGTTCCGCGAAGAGGACTGCGGCAAAGGCCCGAACGACCTGCAGCCCGCCGCGTGCAGGCTCTATCCCGCCATTGCCGAAACAGTGGCGCAAATGGAGGCGGACGGACTGGCGGACGTGCGGATGTCCGGAAGCGGCAGCGCGGTGTTCGGATGGAAGGTGCTTGATTAAAAGCGCGCGATAGGGTACAATAAACGATGTCCGTCCAAAAGGCGGGCGCTTCCGTCCCGTCGGGGACGTGGCAATAGAAAAAGGAACAGGAAATGCATACGCAAAATAGAAGAGAGTTTCTGAAGAGCGCAGCGGCGATGTCGCTGTTCTCTATTGCGCCGGCGGGCGTCCTGCGCGGCGAAACCGCTCCCTCCAACCAGATCACCCGTGCACTCATAGGCTTTGGATGCATCGCGCACTCCGAAAACCACCTGCCGTTCAAGGGTTCACGCCTGATCGGTCTGTGCGACCCATACGAGGCGCGCGTCAAGGCAGGCCTGTACCACGCCGAGCAAAAAGGATGGGGCAAGGTCAAAGCGTACAAAAACTTCATGGAGCTGCTTGCGGACAAGGACGTGGACGTCGTCCACATCTGCACGCCGCCGCACTGGCACGGCTGCCAGAGCGTAATGGCCGCGAAGGCCGGCAAAGACATCTGGTGCGAAAAGCCCATGACGCGCACGGTCGGCGAAGGCAAGCGCGTGATGGAAGTCGTCCAGGCGAAAAAGCGGATGTTCCGCCTCAACACCTGGTTCCGCTTCAAAGACACCTTCTACGGCTTCGGAACGCCCGTGAAACCGATCCGCAAGATCGTGGAGAACGGTCTTCTCGGCAACGGCCCGCTGCGCTGCGTGTTCGGCGCCGGCCAGGGATTCAGCTGGAAGTTCGGATGGTCCGGCCGCGTAAACGCCACCCCAGAGCCGATCCCCGCCGGATTCGACTGGGACATGTGGCTCGGCCCTGCGCCTTGGAAACCGTATACCCACCACCGCGCAGGCACATCGTTTCGCGGATACTGGGATTACGATTCCGGCGGCCTCGGCGACATGGCGCAGCACTACCTCGATCCGCTGCAGTACC
>JAFPNP010000124.1 GCA_017411125.1 Kiritimatiellia bacterium | reverse complement strand
TCGCGCTCACGGCGCTCGGCTACACGGAGGAGGTCGCGCGCAAGCAGGTGCAGAAGGTGCTTGAGGACGATCCCGCCGTTTCCGACACCGAAACCATCATTCGCCGGGCGCTCAGCGGCAAATGAGCGAGCGGCTTGACATTGTGCTCATGGCGCGCAACCACGACATGTCGCGGTCGCGCATAAAGGGTCTGATCGAGGCCGGCCACGTGAAGGTCAATGGCGAGGTTGTCGCGAAGGCGGGCGCGAAGGTGGACGAGGCGGATGCGATCGAAGTTTTCATTCCGCCTCCTGTCCCGGCGATTCCGGAGCCTGAGGATATACCTATCGACGTGCTGTACGAGGATGAACATCTTCTGGCGCTGGACAAGCCGGCCGGGCTTGTGGTGCATCCTGCGCCGGGGCATTTGTCCGGAACGCTCGTGAACGCGCTTCTTGCACATTGTCCGGCGCTGGGCGGGATCGGTGGCGTGTCGCGTCCCGGCATCGTACACCGGCTTGACCAGTATACGAGCGGTGTCATGGTCGTGGCGAAGACGCAGCGGGCGATGGATGTTCTTTCGCGCGAATTTTCCTCGCACGCCAACTTGGAGAAAACCTACCTCGCGCTTGTACACGGTACGCCCGTGCCGATGGAAGGGCGCATTGAAAACATGATGGGCCGCAGTCCGTTCGACCGCAAGAAGATGGCGATAGTGGAGCGCAACGGGAAGCGTGCCGTGACGAACTACCGCGTGGTGGCGTCGTCAGGCGCGGCAAGCCTAGTGAAGTGTGTGATCGAGACGGGGCGCACGCACCAGATCAGGGTGCATCTCGCGTCCATAGGCGTGCCGGTGGTCGGCGACGTCGTTTATGGACGCCCGCGTCTCGACCGGCAATTAGATCCGCCGCCCGCGCGTCAGCTTCTTCATGCTTGGCGTCTTGCACTCAGGCATCCGGTCACGCGCGAGCCGATGGCGTTCGAGGCTCCCGTGCCGGAGGATTTCACCGCGCCTTGGGCGTCGCGATTTTGATTTCGATGGGTACGAATTTGTCCGGATCGGAAGCCCGGCGCATGATCTTGTCCGCGTATTCGTCGCTGTAGTATCGATCCGTGCCTGTACGGTCGCGTCGCCCGTTGTATCGCCTGTACGCTTCGCGCCATCCATCGAACGTGCCCTTTGCGCGCATTGCGGCGGGACGGCCCGACATCCCGAATCCCTTTCGCGAAAGATATTTTATGGCGGCGCGGACGTTTGCTTCGGCAGTTCCTTCGTTCCGTTTCGTGGGGCGAGACAGCCCGACGAGGGTCTTTTCTTCGCTCCAGTCGCCAGGCACGTTTACCTGCATAGGATCGACCGACCATGCCGCCGTTGAACGCGGCCCGTTGCCGCCGGATTCTTCGATCATGTGCGACTTGACCTGCGCAGGAGTGAGATTCGGAATCTTGGCGGCTTGCGATGGAGTGCCTCCGCACCATCCGGCTTTGTCTGCGTTGAAAGCGGCGGTGAGACGCGCGATGAGCGCGTCGTGCCGCTGGTATCGCGGAGTTTCGAATCCTCTGAACACCGGTACGCCAGCGCTTCCCGCAGCTTTGCGCGGGATTTTCCGTTTCGCCGTCTGGCGGGGAAACCATTTCGCGATCCAGCGTTCGATCGCGTAGACTGTTTTCATCTCTTCGTCCGTCACGAAGCGGCGATCGATGTATATTTCTCCGCGGTCGTCGAACACGAGTTTGCCGAGGCCTGCGGTATCCACCGTGTATCGTGCGCCGCGAGCGGGCGGCACTTCTGCGATACCGCGTTTCCGCAGGGCCGCAGCGTGTTTCGCCTCGCGCGCGCTGGCCCGTTCGAAGATGTCTGCCGCTTTTGCCGCAAGTGGCAGAAGTTCAGCGACGGCGACGGGATTTATGCTTGCGATGCGCGAGGGCTTGCTTTCGCCTGTTGCGGCGGCGGCTTTTAGAACAATGGTGGCGCAGACGAGTAAGATTGCTTGTTTCATGCGGCACATTATTGCAAATCCGATTGGCTTGCGCAAGGGTGCAAAAAATTTTTTGTTTTCCACAATTTTGGTTTTGACATTTGGTGGGGAATAGTGTTTAATAATGTCAATCGATGTCAATACCAGGCAAACAGAGTTTCGAAGAGACAAAGGAGGCGTTCACCGGTGCGCTGGTGAATTCCTTTGAACGTCCTCTTGACCCGAAGAAGCGTCTGACGGTTCCTAGCGTCTGGCGCCATGCATTGGGTTCCGACTACGTTTACGTCATGAAGGAGGAGGGGAAGCCCTGTCTCCAGCTCATTCCGAAAGGAGTGTTCGAGGCGCGTCTGGCAGGCATTCAGGAAGAAGCCCTGTCGGACGATGAACTCAATGACGTGCTCGAAAAGGTCGGCGAAGACTCCGAACTGCTCGAGTTTGACGTCCAGGGCCGTATCCGCATCAGCGACAGGCTGCTTGCGTATGCGGACATCAAAGGTCCCGTCGTGATGAAGGGCGCGGTTCGGATGGCCCGTTTGTGGGCGCCCGAGAACGTGCCCCAGCGTTCGGCGGAGGAGTCGGAGAACCTGCGTGCCGCCAGAAGGCGGCTGCGCTTCTGAGGAGGAAATGGAATGCATGTTCCAGTTCTTCTGAAGGAGACGGTCGACCTGCTGGCGGTGAAGCGGGGCGGTGTGTATGTGGACGGGACACTGGGGCGTGCCGGCCATGCGCGGGAGATTCTCTTGCGCGGTGGTGCGGGCACGACCCTGGTGGGTATCGACCGCGACTGCCGTGCGCTCGAAGAGAGTTCCGCACTCTTGAAGACCGTGGAAGGAGTTAATGCTATTCTGGTACACGGCCGCCATGGCGACATGTCGAGAATCGTCCGGGAGGAGGTCGGCGGAAACGTAGACGGCGTGCTGCTTGATCTCGGCGTGTCCAGTCCGCAGTTGGACGAGGCGGAGCGAGGGTTCAGTTTCCGCGCCGACGGCCCGTTGGACATGCGCATGGACCAGTCCGCCGGCGCGACGGCCGCAGAACTTATCGCCAAGTGGACCGAGGACGAGATTGCCGAGGTGCTGCGTACATTGGGCGAGGAGCCGAACGCTCGCAGGATCGCTCGCGCGATCGTCAAGGAACGTTCCGTCCAGCCGATTGAAACGACGGGCCGGCTTGCTGGTCTGGTGGAACGTACCATCGGGCGGCGCGGAGCCCATCATCCAGCCACGCGAACGTTTCAGGCTCTCCGCATGGCGGTGAACGATGAACTTGGCGAACTGGGTCGAGCTTTGGATGGCGGAATCGCGTTGCTGAAGGACGGCGGGAGGTTTGCTGTGATCACGTTCGAGAGCCTTACCGACAGATTGGTCAAACGCTGTTTCGCCGCGCACGCGGGAAGAATGGTTTCGCTCCAGCAGGGCGGAGAGCGATGGGATGGCGAGCTTCCGAGGGTGCGTCCGGTCACGCGTCGGGCGGTGACGGCCTCGGACGAAGAGATTTGTTCAAATCCAAGGTCGCGCAGCGCGAAGCTGCGGGTAGTTGAAAGGATTGCGGCATGAGAAGAGGCGTAAGGAAAGTAAACAGACATTCGCGATTCACGGTGAATTCCGCCGGCGTGGTCGCGCTGATCGTGACAGGCTTTGCGATGTTGATGTGCTATTGGATGCTTGGCATGCGGTGTACGTCCATCGCGCACGATCTCGAGAAAGCGGAAAAGCAGTACAAGCAGCTGACCAGAGAAGGGGAACGCGTCGCGTCGCGTTGGACGGAACTCATGGCGGTGGATCGTCTGCAGGAGCGCCTTGTGCGCTTTGGTCTCGAGATGGGCATTCCCCGTGCAGACCAGATTGTGCGCATGACTTCGGAAGGGCGCCCGTTGCCCGGACAGATTGCCGTGGCCCGCGCCCGCGAGCGCATGGCTGCCGCAAACGTGGCGCAGGCCTCCATCGAGCCGCAGCAGCGGAAACGTTCGATGCGCGGGAAGATTCGCTGACGGCTGGCGGGTGTGCGGTGAATGGCCTGGCGCAGTGAGAGGCTACGGTTCTGGATTCCGGTCGCGTTCCTTTCCGC
>JAFPNP010000123.1 GCA_017411125.1 Kiritimatiellia bacterium | reverse complement strand
CCGTTCTGCGTGCCGCGCCTCATCACCATGAGTTCGGTTGGGTCCATGACGGGATTCTTGCCCTCGGCGCCAGTGGAGACTTTGAGGAGCTGCTGCATCACGGCGTCGTATTCGGAGTCGGACAGCGTCTTCGTCTTGCCATTGTCCGTCTCGCCGCTTTCCGCGTAGCTCTCGATCTTGTCCGGCCACTTGTCGTTCTGGCGGTGGTAGGCGGCGATTCCGCCCTCGACGATGTTCCTCATGGCGCCGGCGCGCTTTGCGCGGGCCGAGTTCATCGCGGACGACGCCGCAGTGGTGACGATGCCGAGCAGCACGGCGATGACCGTGACGACCATCAGCAGCTCGACTATGGTAAAGCCTTTCTTCATCATTTGTCGTCCTCCTGCGCCTTTTCCCAGCTGTAGACGTTGTCCCTGTCCGCCCTAGTCGTGGAACCCGGATTCGGCGCCTCCGAAAGCTTGCCGTCCGCGCCGGCGCACCACACGATAACCGAAGCGCGCACGGCCTCCACCGGGGCGCCCTCGGCCCGTTTGACGAATCCGTCCTCGTCCCTGTCCACGGCGAAATAGAGCAGATGGTCCCGCATCGTGCCGCCGGTCGGCACGGAGGTCGATAGCAACGCCGAGCCGGCCATGTTCTTGTCCTTCGACGCAAGGGCGTCCTGCGCCCACGGCGAGACGATGCCGCAGCGGTCTTTGCCGCGCAGTTTGCATTCCGATCGCTTCGCGCCGACCTTGCAGTCGACGTTCAAGAGGCCGTTCATGGCGAAAGTCTTGGCGACGTCCTCGTCCATCACGTAATAGCCCTTCTCCTGCCTGGCCTTGAGTATGGACTGCGGCCAGCCTTCCTTGTTCCTGCGCAGCTCCTCGAAAGCGGTCCGCGCGTTGGAAACAAGCTCCACCGCCTTTGCCCGCGCGGCGGACTTCACCACGCGCCCGTAGCTGAATATGAGCGCGGAACTCAGCACGCCGATAATCGCTATCACCAGCAGCATCTCCATCAACGTGAATCCCTGTTCGCCGGTTTTCATGCGCCAGTCTCCTCCATTTACTTGTCGCCGAGCTTTATGTCGTCGGCGATCCACTTGTTTACGGTATCGGCCGTGACGGACGTCTTGTCCATCCACGGCGGGAAAGTGCGCTTGTTCGGCCCGGACGACCATAGCGAATAGCTCTGGTACGGCGGGGGCGAATAATAGTAGAAATCCTCGCCCCATCCGTCGCGGACGGTGAACACGTTCTGAAGGTATACGCCCTGCCCGCCCGCGCCGTTCTGGCTGATGACGCACCACTTGCCCGAATCGCGGAGATAGGCGTCTTCGGCGCTCGCCACGTTGATGCCGAAAAACTCGGCCGTCGGGTCGGGGTGGCACGTGACCATGCCCTCCAGATTCGGCATCCAGCGGGCGCACACCGCCTGCGACGGAAGCAGATCCACCATCCTCGCAAGCGTGGTGTTGCCCGGCGTATAGTTCTGCGCCGAATGATTGCTGCCCAGATTCTGCTCGTTCTGGATATCAGCCCATTTATACCGCGCCCCGTCCGCGAAAAACGGAGGCCTGTTGTACGCCGACCATGGCTTGTTGCCCTCGGCGTACATTTCGGGGACGCCGCTCATCATTATCTTGTATCTGGGAAGAAGGTACGACATCAGCCCGTATGTGAAAATCTGGTTGCTGCACCAGTCGGACGTGTCGCGGTTGAATCCGCCGTAGCTCTGTATCAAATGGTACTGGGGAGCGATCTGCTTGATGTAGTCGGCCACGGGAGAATCGGAACTCGGATTGAACGGACAGGCGAGCGCCACGGGCTGCGAACGGCAGGCCGCCTCCACCTGCTTCCAGTCGAGGGTGCCGTTACCGTTCTCTCCGCCGGAGTACTGCACGCCGGAGTCGTCCACCCTCGCGTATATGTTGCGGCTGCGGCCCTGAAGCGGCACGGGAGGGTAGCTGCCGAACGCGGCGTAGTAGCCGCTCACGGCGTTGGCGAGCCGCTGCAGGCGGGATACGGTCTTGGCGCGGGCGTTCGAATCGCCGCCGGAACCGGCCAGGCGGAACACGACGCCCATCAGCACGGCGATCACCACCGTCACGACGAGCAGCTCGATGAGCGTGAATGCCTTTTTGCCCTTCTTCATGGCGGCTCAGCCCCCGACCGTGCTTCCGCCGGAGACGGAGGAGATGATCTTGATCATCGGCAGGAACATGGCGATGACGATCGTGCCCACGACGACGGCAAGGAAGATGATGAGCGCCGGTTCGATGGCGGCGGTCATGCCGGCCACGGCGTTGTCCACCTCGTCGTCGTAGGTGTTGGCGATGCGGGTGAGCATGTCCGGCAGGGCGCCAGTCTCCTCGCCCACCTGCACCATCGAGACCACCATCGGCGGGAACACGCCGGAGGAGGCGAGCGGGTCGGTCATGGATTCGCCCTCCTTTACGGCATCGTGGACGGTCTGGATCGCGCCGCGCACCACGCGGTTGGCGGTGGTATCGCGCACGATGACGAGAGCCTGGAGGATCGGCACGCCGGAGGAAAGGAGCGTTCCGAGCGTGCGCGTGAACTGGGCTATCGCGGTGCGCCGCACGAGGGTGCCGATGACGGGCACGGAGAGACGTATCTTGTCGAACATGTACGCGCCCTGCTTCGTCTTGCCGACGACCTTGACGACCACCACGAGCGCGGCGACCGCCGCCGCTATCTGAAGGCCGTTGTGCTGGACGAACTCGGAAAGGTTCATGACGAACTGCGTGATCGCAGGCAGGGCCTGGCCGCCGAGAATGTCGTTGAACACCTGCTGGAACTTGGGGATGACCGTCAGGAGCAGGAAGGCCGTGATGCCGATGGCGGCGAAGAGAACGACCGACGGGTAGATCATCGCGCCCTTCACCTTGTTCTTGATCTTCTCCGCCTTCTCGGCGAACTCCGCGAGACGGTTGAGCACGACTTCGAGCACGCCGCCCGCCTCGCCGGCCTTCACCATGTTGACGTAGAGGTTGTCGAACACCTTGGGATACGCGGTGAGCGACTCGGAAAACGTGGCGCCGCCCGCTATGCCCTCGGAAATGCCGTCGAGGCAGTCCTTCATGGCGGGCGCCATCTTCTGTTTCTTCATCACCTCGATGCAGCGCATTAGCGGCAGGCCCGCGTTCACCAGCGTCGCGAGCTGGCGGGTGAACGACGTGAGCTCCTTGGCCTTGACGCGCCCGCGAAGAAACGCCGGCAGCTTGATGTTTATCTGCGCGTTCATCAGGCCGCCCTTCTTCGCGGGCTTGCCCCCGGTCTTGGCCGGTGCCTTGGCCTTGCTTCCCTTCTCCGGCGCCGGAGCGCTCTTCACCTCGCCGAGCGCCGTTGGAAACAGACCCTGCGCGCGGATTGCCGCAATCGCGCCGGCGCGGTCGCCGGCCTCGATCGTCCCGCGCCGCTCCTGGCCGGACCCGTCTTTCGCGATGAACTGAAATGTCGCCATTGTGTTTGCCTCGGTTGTATTTCTCCTGACGACACGTATTATACTCCAAATCGAGCCGTCGGGGCAAGTTCAAAAAAACGCGCCCGCGCGGGCCGTCACTCTATCGGCCCCCACCTGTGGCTGAAGAAAGGCCAGAACACGCCGCCGGCGATGCCGCACAGGTTTCGCGCCGGCACGGGACCCCAATAGCGGCTGTCGTAGCTGGAGGGCGAATTGTCGCCGCAGGCGAAATATTCTTCCGGCCCGAGCGTCACCTCCGCCCCGTCGCGCGGCAAAGTGCGGCCCGGCACGTTGTAGCGGGGATCGTCCGAATGCGACGGACTGAAGCCCGCGTAAGGATACGCGGCGGGATGGAAACGTTCGCGGCGCGAAATCTGCCCGATGCGGCGCGGCTCCGTCGCCTCCGCGCCGTTCACGTAGAGTTTCGGCTCGCGGATCGACAGCGTCTCGCCCGGCGTGCCGACCATGCGCTTGATGTAGTGCGTGCCCTGCTGGAGGCCTTCGATGCCGGTTGTCGAGAATATCATCACGTCGCCGCGGCGCGGATGGCGGAAGTTCCAAAGCCAGCGGTTGACGAAAAGGAAGTCGCCGGTCACGACGTAGCCGCTCCAGAGCTCCTGCCCCTTGCCTACGAAGTCGCCAGGACGGATGCCGTTCGGCAGCGAGTAGCCGCGCTGCCTGTAGGGACCGTCCCCCGTCTCGGTTGGATGCAGCACGTCGGTGGGCACGAGCATCCGCGGGCTGGTCTTGCCCGAAGAGTCCACCACGCGCATGTCGTAATGCCCGGTGTTCGTGGGGCGGAACTGCACCATGCCGGCGAACGGAGCGCGGAAGTTCTCGTACATTTTGCCAGTGAGAAGCCACTTGCCCCACCTGAGCGGAGTCATGTCCCACACGCCGACCTTGTCCGGCGAAACGGTCTCCGAATGGTTGCCGTAGAGCGTCGGCTGCATGGAGCCGGTCGGGATGTTGAACGGCTCGTAGAAATAGGCGCGGAACGCCATTGCGACCGAAATCGACACCACCAGCACGTCGAGCCACTCTCGGCCCGCCTGGAAGCTCTTCGGCGGATCGAGCGCGCCAAGCAGCTCGGCGCACTTCTCCCCGTCGCGTGACGCGATGGCCGCGCGCAGTTCGCCCATCCTGCCGTCCGTCCCCGCGAACTCGGGCAGATCCTCGTGGGCGTAGACGAACTCTCGCGCGGCTCTCAGAACCGCTTTCAGTCTTTTTT
>JAFPNP010000122.1 GCA_017411125.1 Kiritimatiellia bacterium | reverse complement strand
CGGGACGTACTCCATCGAAGATGCGCTGTTCGCGCTGCCGTCGATATGGTGCGGATGCGTGGCGGCAGAGAACGAACCGCGCGAAACCAATTTGTCGGTCTCGGTATCCTTCGACAAGCCGGTCGTGTTCTACGAGGACGCCTACACGAACGCGCCGGGCGACGTGGTAGCGAAACGCTCCACCCGGACGACGCTTTCGATATCGGCATGCGGCGGCGCGTCGGGCGGAGTGCTGAGCGTCTCGGCGCGGAACCTCGGCAAGCTGGTCCGCGTCGGAGGCAATGCGGTTTCGATTCCCTACGAAGCCGTCGTCCCCTCGAACGCAACCGTGTCGCTCTCGGTCGAATACGAGGCGTCGGCGCACAGCGCGTCGATGGACGACATCTCGGTTGCGGCGACGATCGTCCCGCTGGACGGCGGCAATGTCGCGTCGGATTCCGACACGGCGACGGCAGTGAAACTGGAGTTCACGCCAAATTATTTAATTGATACCTTTATTCATCGCCACAAGGTAGGCGTTCGAGAATCGGCAAGATTCTTTTGGCAGCCACAGTCTATTGCAGTGATTTGTGAGGCTGGCGCGGGTAAACTGACAAATCAAGAAAACGGGGTATGGAACTATACGGCGCCATTGACGGCGAACGAGTTTTCGAGTTTGACAGCCATCTATCGTGGAATTGAATACCAGTTTGCGCTGAATGTCGTCGAACCGCAATCTGTTGTGGCGAAATCAGCTGACGCTTTCGACTACGGCGTTCCTAAAAATATCGCTGGCGGAGCCGGAATGGAACTTGAACTGCTACTTCTGCCAACCAACGTGTCATTCATGGGAATAGCAGTACAGGAAGTGCCGTCGGACTACAAAGACCCGCAAGGCTATTTCGCAAATGGTTATTTTGACTTTGCATGGTCGCATACCACGAATAGAAGCGCAGGCGTATGGCACATAATACAGGCACGTAATTTATTCATGTATGATTACGCTGAAATGGGGGATGCGCTTCCGCGAATGACGCCATCAGGAGAAATCACCGATGATTGGGCGCATGGATGGATTGCCGGTTCCATGAATTGGATGATTCCTGTTGGATGGAAGGGTCCTGAAGCCGTAAATGCAAATGAACCGGTAAAGCAAGCCTGCGTGTATTGGCAGAGATTCAGAATCTCGCCTGACGGCGTTTTGGAAGTAGAGAAGCTTGGTTACGTAGTTCAAAGGAACACGAATTCGGTAATTCGTCTTAATGGCGAGATTGTGCCGTTGAGGCCTAGAGAGTGAGAGGTGGCAGAGTGTGAAGGTGATAAAGATAATTTCGTCAGGTGTGCTTGCCCTGTTCATATGTGTTGGATGTGGCGACGAGAAGATTGATGCAAATCGTGTTAGGGAAAGAACGCCTGGCGACCAGAAAATAGGCAGTTATGTTTCAGCCGTCGAACAAGAATTGGAGAGCATGCCGCAAAAACTCGAAGGTGGAGGATGGACCACAATGCACTGGAGCGTCGGGCTCGCCAAATCCATAAATGCGCTTGAAGATTGCAATGAGAGAAATCGTCTCACGCATAAGCTATTAGACGCCATGTCTCAACTTCTAGCATTCGTGACGAAGTCTCATGATTGTTCAATGGCATTTTGCAATTACGAATCCATGATGGAAGCCTGCATGATCTTTGCGGACGATCCGGAAATCTCGGAGCGATTTCTTGACATCATGTGCGATTGCATACGCATTCACAACAAGGAGGTCAAGAAGTGGGCCGATGCCATAAGCAACGAGCCGAACCGCAGGGCACGTATACCTATGAAGAACATTCATGGTTGTCTTGCGTCTTATTTCGAGTATTTCACCAACCAAATCGAGCGCACGTATTTTCCGTGGATGAAAGAACACGGTCTGCCCGCAGAACGCCATGAACATTGGCGTCGCAAGCTAAATGCCGCGTATGAAATGGATGCAGCATATGAAATGAAGGAGACGAAATGAAGCACCTGTACGACAGTCTGCGCGAACGGACGCGGGCATCGGGCGCGACGCAGCAAAGGGCGGCAAAATCGCGAAGAACCGGAGCCGGAGACGCCGGAAAACGCCTAAAACCGCCGGAACAGGCGGTTTTGAAAATCAGACGGCGTTTCCGCGCCGAAAAGAAGTCCCGCCGAGATTTCAGCGGGACTTCCGCCGCCGGAAAAAGCCTCCCTGAAATTTCGGCGGGACTTCCGCCGCCGGAAATAATCCCGCCAAAACTCGTGTGGCGACTGTTCGCGGCGGCGCGTCATCCTCGCCGCGCCGCGCGATCCGGTTTGCAATTGACTTGCCCTTTGCGAACTTGTTTTGATACAATGGCGGGCAGGAATGAAAGGAAAAAAACAAATGAACAGAAGAGAGTTCCTTTTCGGCGCCGCCGCGAGCGGCGCAGTGGCGGCGTCAGGCGCCGAGGCGCCCGCAAAGGCGGCGGCGAACGACGCAAAACCAACGCCGGCGGACAAGGCGCCGCCACCGGAAAAACTCATCGCCTCCGCACCGGTGTTGCAGAACGCGGCGAACACTTCGATCGGCGTGGCGTTCGCCGTCACGGCGGACGCGAGCGGATGGGTGGAGTATTCGACGTCGCCGGACATGAAAAACTCCGTGCGCGCCTACTCCGGCGGACACGGCCTCATGGAGGTAGACGGCAGAATCGCCCGCATCCGCATCAGGGGGCTTAAGCCAGCGACAAAATACTACTACCGCATCGGAGCGGACAGGATTCAGTTCAACGACGGCTACAGCATGCACAACCTCGGCCCGGAGCTCGACGCGAAGGTGCATTCCTTCACGACGCTCGGCGAGGCTGCGGGCGGATCGTTCTGCGTGATCAACGACACGCACGACCGCAAGCCGATTCTCGACATGGTGCTGTCCAAGCTCGAAGAGCTGAAGCCGTCCGTCGTATTGTGGAACGGCGACGCGTCCAACACTTCCGAAACAATCGACACCGCGCTCGGAATCTTCGTCCACACGCACGAGAAGCATCCCGAATACGCCTCCGACACGCCGTACATGTTCCTCAACGGCAACCACGATTTCAGAGGCCGGTTCAACCGCAGCCTCGACAGGCTGATGATGTTCCGCGAAGCGGCGGAGCGCAAGCCCGAATACGAAGAGCTTGGACGCAACTTCGTGCAGCGCCTCGGCGACATCGCGCTCATCGGCCTGGACACAGGCGAGGACAAGCTCGACACCAACAAGAAGTTCGCCGGCATCTTCCGCATGA
Organism: Kiritimatiellia bacterium; assembly: GCA_017411125.1. GTDB lineage: Bacteria > Verrucomicrobiota > Kiritimatiellia > RFP12 > UBA1067 > RUG572. The sequence continues at coordinate 2,034 of JAFPNP010000122.1, read as the reverse complement.
AGGAGTACCGCGAACTCCAGACGAAATGGCTTGCCGACGCCATCGAGACGCCGGCGATCAAAACCGCCAAGTTCAAAGTGGCGTTCTGCCACATCCCGCTCGAAGACTCGCGCCCCGGCGCGAACCCCGGCGATCTCGCGCCGGACGACACCGCTCCCGGCTTCCGCAACAACTGGGCCTCGTGGCAGCGCACATGCGCGAAACTGTGGGGGCCGCTCTTCGAGAAGGCGGGCGTGCAACTCGCAATCTGCGCCCACCAGCACTGCGTGCGCTACTCCCCGCCCGCGCCGGGCCGCTCATGGGCGCAGCTCGTCGGCGGCGGGTGCGACGTGGTGCCGGGAAACGAGCGCTACTACCCTTCCGTGATACAGGGCCAGGTCGTCGACGGCAAACTGAAGATCACGGTCTACGACGCGGCGCACGACCGCGTGACGTTCGAGAAGTTCTTTTCATGAACCGGCCGGACCGGGCGGTCAGAACATTCCGCCGTTCACGGAGATCACCTGCCGCGTCACGTACGCGGCATCCTCCCGGAACAGGAACGCGACGACCGCCGCGACTTCTTCCGGCTTCCCGAAACGCCGCATAGGTATCGCCTTGCGCACTTCGTCGGGAAACTCTATCGACGCGGCCATTTCGGTGTCTATCACGCCGGGCGCGACGGCGTTCACCGTTATGCCGCGCTTCGCCAGCTCGACGGCGAGCGCCTTCGCCGCGCCGATCACGCCGGCCTTCGCGGCGGAATAGTTCACCTGCCCACGGTTGCCGATGATGCCGCTGACGCTGGAAAGCGCGACGATTCGTCCGCGAATGCGGCCAGATACCATTGGCATGACGACCGGCCTGAGCACGTTGTAGAAGCCGTCGAGATCGGTGCGCAGCACGCGATCCCAGTCGCCGTCCTCCATCGCGGGAAAAGGCGCGTCCGCGGCGACGCCGGCGTTCAGCACCACGCCGTAGTACGGTCCGTTGGCGGCAATGTCCTCCTCCAGCACGCGGCGCACGGCCTCGCGGTCGGACACGTCGAAATGCAAGTCGGCATCCGGGCTGCGCACGGCGTGCGTAACGACGTCGAAGCCATCCGCCCTCAGCCGTTCGGCGATTGCCTTGCCTATGCCCCGGGATGAACCTGTCACCAGTACGCGCTTCATGTCTTTGCCTGCTCCTTGATGAACTGTCCGAAATCCGGCGGGCGGTATGCGTTGAGCGTAGCTTCCGCCACGGACGCGCCGCCATCGTCGGCGATCGCGCAGGCGAACGAAGCCGTCTCGTCGTCCCAGAACGCGCTGGACGCGGTGACGCGATACGTGCGCCCTGCCGCGAACGTCTCTGTTTTCAAATCCAGTTTTCGCGTGCCGAGCAGCAGCCCGGGGCGCGGGGGGCTACCGGGCGAAAGCGTCTTGTCTATACAGCCCGCCAGCGCGGCGCACGCCTGGGCCATGAACTCTATCGCAGCCCAGTTCGGCACGCCGTCCTGCAGGGGAGAATAAAGGACATGTTCCCTCGTGACCTTGAACTCCGCCGCCAGCGTACGGCGCTCGGCGTCGAAGGACGCGATCCTGTCCAGAAAAACCATCGGAGTGCGATGCGGAAGCAGTTCCTCCAGCGTCCAGGTCATGCGCCCTCCCGCACAAAAGCCACGCTCGCGTTCGATCCGCCGAAAGCGAAGGAATTGGAAAGCGCGGCGCCCTTTGCGTCGCCATGGCGGAGTTTGAGCCAGCATATCGCCGCCTCCACCGCGCCCGCCGCGCCAAGACAGTGTCCAGTGAACGGCTTCGTGGATTCGTATGACGTGAACCCGTCGCCGAACACGCGGCGCACGGCCTTCATCTCCATCTCGTCGTTCGCCTGCGTCCCCGTCCCGTGAAGATTCAAATAGCCGACGTCGGACGGCGCAAGCCCCGCGTCCGCGAGCGCCGAGCGCATCGCGGCCTCTGCGCCGCGACCCTCGGGATCGGGCGCGGTCGCGTGATGGGCGTCGCTCGTCTCGCCCGCGCCCGCGAAGACGATGCCGCCCGACGCGCCGCGCTCCAT
>JAFPNP010000121.1 GCA_017411125.1 Kiritimatiellia bacterium | reverse complement strand
TCCCCGTGAGGATCAGGCGCCACCTGAAGAACATGCAGGGCGGGGCCGGAGTGCCGATGTCGGGGATGCAGAGGTCCGTGGCGGGGTCGAAGGGGTACTCGTCGATGGTGATCCACGGGGAGAGGGTCGGTGAGGCCAGAATGGTGAACACAAGGCCGTACTCGTCCGGGTTCTTCTGCGGGGCGAGCTCGAAGACCGGCTTGCCGTTCGCGTTCATCTTGAAGTCTATGAGCGGATGGCCGTTGACGTCCGTCTGGGCGTTCAGCGGCTCGATGCCATAAACATAACGCGCGATGAGCGGGATGCCGTTCGTGACGTAGAGCGGGTCGGTGTTCACATCGAGTCCGTACTTGACGAGGAAACGCTGGAACCCCGTCAACTCCGGCTCCGGCACCTGCACGAGGAACGTCCGCAGGTACGGCGTCGAATTACCTTCGTCGATCTTCCAGACGTCGTCGAAATCGAAGGCGAAGTTCGCAGCGTGGTACATCTGCCCGCTCGAACGGCCGGTGACGCCGGTGTAGCCGGCATTGTTCACGGCGCCGAGTCCGGCCTTGTTGTAGTCGTAGTAGGATTTCGTGATCTTGGCCGAACTGCCGCTGCCGCCGGCGAAGGCGCCGTGATAGGAGCCCGAGCTCGTCACGGAGCCGACGCAATAGGCGTTGGTAATCGAACCGTCGACAAATCCCGCAAAGCCGCCGACGTAGCTGCCGTCGCCCGTCACGTCCGCGATGGCGTAGCAGTCCATGACGTAGCCGCCGCTGAGCGAGGCGACGAAGCCGCCCGCGTACGAGTCCGACTGGCCGGAGGTGTTCGCCGACACCGTGGCGCGCAGGACGCAGCTGCGGAGGATGACGGGCGAATCGGAGACGGAACCGACGAAGCCGCCGGCGTTGCAGGTCGTCGCGTTCGTGACCGCGCCCTGGAACGAGCAGCCCTCCACCAGGGACTTGGAATCGATCGCGCCCGCGAAGCCGCCGACGCCAGCATCCGTTGCGCCGGTGACGGTGCCCTCCAGCACCACGCCGCTCACGCGTCCGCCCGCAATCCTGCCGAAGAAACCGGCAGACCCGTACGCGGCGTTCACGACGAAGTTCGTGATCCGGTGGTTCTGTCCGTAGAACTCGCCCGTGAAACTGCCGAAGGGCGTCCACGCCGCGCCGCCGAGGTCGATGTCGCCGTCCAGCACGTAGATGCCGGCGAGGTTGTTCGTGACGGCGAAGAGGTCCTCGACCGTCCGGATCTTCGTGGCGCCTTGGGCGCGCTGCTTCACTTCGGGCCAGGGAGTGCCGTTGCCGTCCTTCGAGAGCTCTTCGACCTGATGCACGGTGAGCGAGCCGCCCGTCACCGAGCCGTTGCTGCCGCAGAACGGACGCGGCCCCGCGCCGTAGGCGGAGATGCTGCAGTTCCGGATGGTGCCGTTCGCCGTGTCCCCGGCGTTCCCGACGAAGGAGCCGATCGTGTCGCCCGTGCCCCAGACGGCGCCGGAGCACCAGCTGTCGGAAACCACCGCGGCGGCGTTGGTGAGAGTTCCGGCGAAGCCGCCGTAGTTGTCGCCGGAGGAGCGCACGTCGCCGCGCGCCACGCAGTTGGAGATCACGAGCGGGGCGGAGACGTGGCCGACGAAGCCGCCGACGTCGCCCTTGCCGTCGACATGGCCGTCGGCGCGGCAATCCGTGAAGCTGGCGTTCCCTTCGTTGGAACCGACGAAGCCGCCGGCGAACGCGTCGGTAACGGACACGTCACCCGCGGCGGTGCAGCGGAGGAAGGACGAGCCGTCGGAGCCGTCACGGATGTAACCGACGAAGCCGCCCGCCTTCCGGTAACCTGCTGACACGCTCACGTTCGCGGAACAGTCGGTGAAGGTGCCCTTGCACCTCCTGTCCACGTAGCCGATGAAGCCGCCGAGGTTACTATTTTGGTAACTAATTTCGTTCGTGCACACGGAGACGGTGCCCTCGGCGGTACAGCGCGTGAAGGTGAACGAGCCGATGTCGAAGATCGCGGAGATGAAACCGCCGCGGGAGTCGTTGGTGCCTACGCTGGTGACGTCCGCGCACGCGTGGCAGTCTGTGAAGGTCACCGAACCGCCTCTGGCGATGCCCGCGAAGCCGCCGGCGTCCGAGCCGGCGGCGGAGACGGAGCCGGTGGTCGCGCAGCCTTCGAAGAGAACGCCGGGGCCGGAGATGAATCCGGCGAGCAGGCCGATGTAGGAGTAGTTGCCGCTGACGGAACCCTGCGCAGAGCAGTTGCGGATCGTGGAGGTGCCGTGTACCTCGCCCGCGAGCGCGCCGCAGCGTTCGTATCCTTTGATGGAGACGCCCTCCAGGTGAACGCCGTCGATCGTCGCGCCGTCGACACTGCGAAAGATGCCGACTCGGGCTCCGGCAGAATCGCCGCTCGACGTGTTGTCGAACGTGAGGCCGATGATCTTGTGGCCGTGCCCGTAGAGCTTGCCGGTGAACGGCGAACCTAAGGAGCCGATCGGCGTCCAGGGCGAGCCGGAGAGGTCGATGTCCGCAGCGAGTCCATAGGCGCCGGAGAGATTGGAGGAAATCGCCGCCAGCTGCGCGCGTGTCGTGATGCGCGTACCGAGCGTGACCGAAACGACATGGTAGTTGTCGAGGAGGACAGTCGTCTCATTGGCGGAGGCGTTGGCGTAGGTCGCGCCGCCGGTCCAGCCGAGGAAGATGCTGTCCGTCGGGTTGATGGAGATTGGGACGTCCGTGCCGGGGGCGTAGGCGCCGAGGCCGTTGACAGTGGTGGTGGCGGTGTCTCCGGCAAGAAGGAGGAACTTGCCGTCCACGAGCCCCCAGTCGAAGTAGGGCTGCGTCTGGCCATCGGTCTGCGTCCAGCAGCCCGCCGCCTGGAACGCGGTGAAGTTGTTCGTCGAGCGCATTTCCGCCGCGTCAAGGGCGACGATGGTCCCGTTATAGCCCCCCCCACTCTCCTCCGAACCGACATCCGCGAGGCCGTCCACGAGGCGGAAGCAGTTGTCGCAGGTCGCACTACCCGACAGGGTGCCCGCGAAGCCGCCGACGTGCGAATTGCCGGTCGTGTCGCCGTCGCCACCCGCCGCGTAACAGCGCACGAGGGTGACTTTGCAGTTCTGCTCCAACTTGCCGAAGAAGCCGCCGACACTGTCGGAGCCATGGGCGCGCGCGACCGTGTAACAGTCGAAGACGAAGGAACCGCTACCATGCCCGCCTGTCACATAGCCGATGAAGCCTCCGACGCAGTTGGCGGTGGATGAAACCGAGCCGACCGAGAAGCAGTTGCTCACGACGCACGGGGCATGGTTATCATCATCGATGACGCCAATGAAGCCGCCAACGTGGTGGGAACCGGCGGAAACATCGGCGATCGCGAAGCAGCGCGAGACGAAACAGTTGAGCTTGATGTGGCCGATGAGGCCGCCCGCGCGTCCGTAGTTCGGTCCGCCGGTGGCCATGACGGTCGCGCCCACGACGGAGCAGTTGGTCACGGTCGCGTCCT
>JAFPNP010000120.1 GCA_017411125.1 Kiritimatiellia bacterium | reverse complement strand
CGTGTCGCAGCCCGAACCCATCGCGACGACGACGTATTCCGCGTCGGCGGCGCCGACGTAGTCGTAGAGCTTGTATGCGCGGCCGGTGAGCTTCGCGAGGCGGTCCATGTATTTCTGGACGATCGCCGGCGTGGCCTCGTAGTACTTGTTGCAGACTTCGCGCATCTGGAACGTCACGTCGGGGTTGGACGCCGTGCCGCGCAGCGTGGGATGCTCAGGGTCGAGCGCGCGGCGGCGGAAGTCCTCGACGTACTCTTCGTCGATCATCTGGCGGATGACGTCGGTCGGGATTTCGTCGATCTTCTGGACTTCGTGCGAAGTGCGGAACCCGTCGAAGAAATGGAGGAACGGGACCTTGGAGGCGAGCGTCGCCGCATGGGCGACCATCGCCATGTCGTGCGCTTCCTGCACCGAGTTGGAGCAGAGCATCGCGAAACCAGTCTGACGGCACGCCATCACGTCGCCCTGGTCGCCGAAGATGCACAGCGAGTTGGAGGCGAGCGAGCGGGCGGAAACGTGGAACACGGTCGGGGCGAGTTCGCCCGCGATCTTGTACATGTTCGGGATCATCAGCAAGAGGCCCTGCGACGCGGTGAACGTCGTGGTGAGCGAGCCTGTGGTGAGCGAGCCGTGCACGGCGCCAGCCGCGCCGCCCTCGCTTTCCATCTCAACGATGGAGGGGATTGAACCCCAGATGTTCGTCTTGCACGCCGCAGCGAGCTCGTCGCACGTCTCGGCCATCGGCGAGGACGGCGTGATGGGGTAGATTGCAGCTACTTCCGAACAAGCGAAAGCGATCTGCGCGGCCGCGGTGTTGCCGTCGACCATTATCTTCTTTGCCATAACCTTCTTCTTTCTTATGGGTTGTTGAAAAACAGTGTACCATTATAACCGCTCCAAATGCATATTTCAAGAGCGAAAGCAAAAAAAGCACATGCACGGCGACGCCGTTGCGCTTGCGCACGCGGTCCGAATGTGCTATCATACCCGCGTTTTCAGGCGGTAAAGCCGGTTCGTATTCAGAAGGCAGTTTGGCAGGAAGTGCGCATGGAAAAGTTTGAACTAGACAAGTCGCTCGCGAACGAGATACGCGCCCGCGTCCTCGGCGACGGTTTCATGAAAATCGTGCAGTCGGTGCGACGCAACGGCAAGACGTTCCGGATTTCCATGCGCCCGGTTCTCATCGGCGGCGAAAAGCGCTATCAGGCGGAGATGAACGACGACGGGCATGTGCAAGTGAAAAACCTCGACGCGGAAGGCGCAGCCGCAGGCCTGGAGGAGATGATCGCGCAGAAAGGCGCCCGCGACCTGCATTTGATGACGGCGTCGGGCGACCTCCACGTGCGCGTGACGAAAAAAGGACACGTGTTGGCGTCCCGTTCTGCGGAAATGGCCCGCGAAGCGACGGTCAGGCCGCACGACCGGGTAAAGAAACTTCCGCTTACGTCCTTCGACTCCGCCGCGCTCCTGCGCGTGGCCGGCATTGCGGACGGCGACGGGCGCGTCCGCGCCTCGATGCGCGGCAAATACGACCAGGTCAACGAGTTCCTCAAAGTGGTCGAAGACGTGCTGAAAGACCGGAAGGAACACAAACTGCACGTTGTCGACTGCGGATGCGGCAAGGCGTACCTCACTCTTTCGCTTTATTTCTATCTCACACAGGCGCTCGGTTATTCGGACGTGCGCGTGGCAGGCGTAGACAGACGAGAGGACGTGGTGCGCGCAGCCGAGAAAATGGCCGCAGAACTCGACGTGTCCGACAAAGTCGTGTTCGTCGCGCGCGACCTGCACGACCTTGAGTCCGCCGCCGACTTCGGCGACGGCTTCTCGCCGGACATGGCGATTTCGCTCCATGCCTGCGACACGGCCACCGACGAAGCCATCGCCCGCGGCGTCGAGTGGAAATGCCGCTACATCGTAAGCGCCCCCTACTGCCAGCACGAGCTACAGAAGTCGGTGGGCGGCCCGAACGCGGACGCCGCGTTCGCCGGCGTGCTGCGCCACGGTATCCTGCGCGAAAGACTGTGCGACATCCTCACGGACGCCTTCCGGGCAATGATTCTGCGCGTGCTCGGCTTCAAGACGCAGGTCGTGGAGTTCGTCTCGCCGGACGCCACGGCGCGCAACATTCTGCTCCGGGCGGAGTACGGCGCAAAGCCCGGCCAGGCCGGCCCCGTGAGCGACTACCTGAATCTGCGCGACTACTGGCACGTCACGCCGTGGCTGGAGACGCGCCTTGCCGCCAGGCTTGAACCGCACTTGAAGAGGTACGACTGATGCCGATGTATGTTTACGAAGCGAAGGAAGGCGGCTGCGCGAAATGCAAGTCGCCGGGATTCGAGATAATGCAATCGCTGGATGACGAACGCCTCGCGCGGTGTCCAGAATGCGGTGCAGAGGTGTTCCGCGTAATACAGGCGCCCGGACTGGGACATTCCGAAACGGACTTGCACTATCGCGCCAAGAGGGCGGGGTTCAAGTGCCTGAAGCGCGTCCAGAAGGGCGAATACGAACCGATGTACTGACATGGCGACGCAAACCGGCAGAAACGGGCGTGAAGGACTGAAGTCCCGCCTTGGATTCCTCATGGTGGCGGCGGGATGCGCCGTCGGTCTCGGCAACGTCTGGCGCTTCCCGTTCATGGTTGGCCGGAACGGCGGCGCGGTGTTCGTGCTGGCGTACCTCGTGTTCCTCGTGCTTCTGGGATTTCCGCTGCTCGCGGCGGAGCTGGCGGTCGGACGATCCGCCCGGAAAGGAGTGGCCGGCGCGATGCGTTCGCTTGCGCCGGAGCGGACGCGCAAATTCTGGTACGCGCTCGGATGCGTGGTGTTCGGCGGCAACCTGCTGCTGATGATGTACTACACCACCGTGGGCGGATGGCTCCTGCGCTACACCGCCGGATACGCGGTGCAGGGAGCGGCGTTCGCCGACGGCGGAGCGAAAGCCGCGTTCGACGGGCTGCTCGCAGACCCGGCGACCTGCACGACATGCATGCTCATGGCCGTGGCGGCTGCGGCGTGCGTGTGCCTTGCAGGCGTGCAGCGAGGAGTGGAGCGCGTCACCAAATGGATGATGCTCTCGCTTCTTGCGCTGCTTGGCGTTCTGGCCGTCAAGGCGATGTCCCTGCCGGGAGCAATGAAGGGCGTGGAGTTCTATCTCGCGCCGAACTGGACGCCGTTCCTCGAACACCCCTTCCGCACCTGCTTCGACGCCATGGGGCAGGCGTTCTTCACGCTTTCGGTCGGCGTAGGCTGCATGACGATATTCGGCAGCTACGTAGACAAAGGGCACTCGCTCGTGACGGAATCGCTGTGGATTTCGGCGATCGACACCTGCGTTGCGCTGCTTGCCGGACTTGTGGTGTTTCCGGCATGCGCGGCGTTCGGGGTGGACGTCACCGCCGGTCCGGGACTTATCTTCATCGCGCTTCCGGAGGTTTTCTCCAACATGGGCGGAGGCCGCCTGTGGGGCGCGGCATTCTTCCTTTTCCTTTCGCTCGCCGCGCTCACGACAATAGTGGCCGTGTTCGAATGCCTGATAGGCGGGCTCATGGACGAAGTGCGCTGGAGCCGCCGCCGGACGACGCTGTTCGTCGCAGCCGCAGTTGGCGTCCTGTCGCTTCCGACAGTATTGGGATACAATGTATGGAGCGGCATCCGTCTGTTGCCCGGCAAGACCATTCTCGACGTGGAGGATTTCGTGTTCAGCCAGTTCTGGCTTCCGCTTGGCGCCCTTGCAACGTGCGTATTCTGCACAAGGAAGACGGGATGGGGCTGGAACGGCTTCCGCAGCGAGGCCGAAACAGGGGCGGGGCTTGGGTTCGCAGATGTCTGGCGTCCGTACATGCGCTGGCTGCTGCCGGCCGTCCTGCTCGGAATCATCGCCGGCGGGGTGATGTAACAGTCCGGCGGCGCATTGACAGTGTTTGCCCTAACGGATATAATGTACGGCACATGACGCGGAAGATAAAAAGGATGAAGCGGCGACTGAGACGTCCGCTCGAGTGGCTGGGCATTGCGCTTGGCTGGCTCGTCCTTGCGCACGTCTCGCACCGGACGCTTTTCCGCATCTGCGATTTTGCCGCCGCGCTGGGCTACCGAATCGACCGGAAAGGGCGCGAACTTTCACGGGAGAACCTCCGCATCGTCGCAGGGGCGGAGCGTCTCACTCCGAGGCGCGAGGAATTGATCCTCAAGCGCAGCTACCGCAACATGATGCGCACGCTGGGGCATGTGTTCTGGACGAGCCGCAAGCCCCGCGAACGCGCGGCGGCGACGGGCGAGCTATCCCCCGCGTGCCTGGATTTCCTGGCGAAGAACAGGCCGGCCATAACGGTAAGCGGCCACCTGGGATGCTGGGAGATACTTTCGCAACTCGTCTATCTGCAAGGCAGGAAAATAGTGAGCGTCGCGAAAGACATAGGAACTCCCGG
>JAFPNP010000119.1 GCA_017411125.1 Kiritimatiellia bacterium | reverse complement strand
CGCGTTCCACACGGCCTCGCCGCCGATGGAGGCCCAGCCGCCGTTGGCGTTGTTCGTCTGCACGTCCACCGTGACGACGGCGGGCGCGTCCGCCAGCGTGTAGGTGATGGTCACGAGGCGCATGGAGTCCTGCGTCATCGTGACGCCGGAGACCTCCGGCACAGCCGCCGGGAGTGTCGCACTTGCCGCGGCCGCAAGGGCGGCCGCCGTCAGTTTCTTGATTTCCATTGTCTGTTTTCCTTTCTGTTTTTGTTTACCTGATGTAGATCATCATTCCGCGGTACTCGTCCGAGCGCAGGGCGATGCCGTCCGACTCGTCCCACGTGCGGTATCGGGCTTCAAGCGCGGAGGCGGCGCTCCCGCCGCTCCGCGTCGCCGTCTCAAGCGACGTGGCGGCGGAGGCGACAGCGTGGCTGTCCGCCGTGGCGGCGGCGACCGGGTCGCCCGATATTATGAACTGGTACGTGTCGGCGTGGAGCGGCAAAAGCGCCGCCGCGCCGAGCATCATTACGATTTTCCTCATTGCTCTTTCTCCTTTTTGGGTTGGATGCAAAATCCGTGGAGGCGGCGTTCCTGCCGCCTCAATGACGAACGAAAGGAAGCGGTAAGAACACCACTTCCCCGAATCAACCGCGACAAGCGTGGCCCTCCCGTCGCGGGACGACGGCTCAGCCGCTCCTTCTCATTGGCGTATGACGCGCCGCATCCGGCGCAACGGCCCGCTACGAGGCCGGCAATGCTAAGACAATGCCCCCCCCCCCCCGCAAATTCGGGCGATTTTCGCAGTTATGGCAACAACTCCCCTCATGCCATCTCCGACTGGAACTTCTTGACCTGCGCCAGCGAAAAGCCGGAGAAATTCGCAATGTCCCTTCTTGAGCATGTCGAAATACATCTTCACCGCATCACGGCTCGGCAAATCGTATACCAACTTGCCGATGCCGGACGTGCTTCGCGTCGCTCCGTTCTGTACGTATTTCGCCATGTCGCTTCGTCTCGTTTCCGCTTAGAGGCACACCACCTCCAAAAGTAGACAGTGGTATTATAGCACAATTTCCCGCACCTCGCGGAAAGAATTAAAAAAAATCCGTACGAGAGCGAGGCGCGGAGGGATGGGCTTTGTCCCGTCCTAGGCTGCGGCGAAGCGAGCCCTCCCTGCACCGCATTCGCTTCCGGCGCGGGAGAAATACGATTAACCTAATGCGGGTAGCGGCAAATCCCTTAGGGGATATAATCACAAACACCCCACTTTATGCACACAAACACCCCACTTTATGCACACAAACACCCCACTTTGTGTACATAAATACCCCACTTTGTGCATATATCCCTATAGGGAAAGCGCGGCATCCCTTTTTGAGGACAACGCGCCCTACCAGTTTCGCAATCCATCCACAAAACAAAAACGCGGCGTGAAATCAGCAGCGGCCAAGCGCCTTGAGGAACTTGTACGATTCCGCAACCGGCGTCAGAGAATCAAGATGCGCCTCGCATTCGGCTATCCACCACTTCACCCCGTCCGCGTCGGCGGCGGCGGCGACTTTCTTCCAGTCCACGCCCTTGGCGTTCGCTGCGGGCTTGCCGAGTATGCCGTCGAAGGTGTGCATCATCCTGCGGCGGCCATTATCCTCCTTCGCGTGCATCGTGACGGAACGGTGAGGATACTTGTGCCATTGTTCGCAGGGATCGCGCCCGGTACACGTCGTCCAGCCGACATCCTGCTCCATGCAGACCTCCGGCCTCGTGTGCGAAAAGAAATAGTCGAAGTAGGTGGTGCCGTCCTTCATCTTCAGGTCGAACTCGGGAGTGTGGTTGTGGAGGCCGATCTTGCAGCCGTAGCGGGCGGCGGTCTCGGCGGCGACGTTGTAATGGTCCACTAGCCGCTTCAGGAAGTCGTCGAGCGGCTGGTTCTCCGCCGGGAAGTTGCCCGCGCCCGCGCATATTATCAGATTGTTGCCGTAGGCGAGGTTGAACTCGCATGTGGCCTTTATGCGGTCCGGCCCGAACTCCCGCACGTGCGCGTGCGTGCCGCAGGCCACGAGACCGTTATCCGCTAGCATCTTCTTCAGCTGAACAGCGTTCTTGCCGAAGTAGTCGACGAACTCCACGGCCTTGTAGCCGATCTTGGCCACCTCGGCAAGCGCCTTTTCAAGCCCGTTCCTGCGGATGTACGTGCCGATCGAATAAAGCTGCACGGCAACCGCCTTTTTCTCTACGGCACCGGACGCCGCCGGCAGCGAACGCATCGCGCCCGCAGCCGCGGCCGAAGCCAAGAAAGCCCTTCTCGTGACGTCCATATTTCCATCCCTTCTCGTTACAGATACGCACCCCATTCCGCCAATGCGGCGTCCGTCCAGTCGGGACGCAGCAGCGTGTTCGCCTCCGGCACGTTCGTGCAGCGCATCGTGGCAGGGTCGAACTCCAGACGCCTTCCGGGGAAGCGCGTCGCGACCGTACCCATGAAGCCCATCAGCGTGAACTTGCCGCCGAGCTCGAACGGCGTGTTCGCGGCGCGTTTCTGCTGCACCGCCTGGAGGAACTCCGTCCAGTGGTCTTTGATGCGCGGATATTTCTTCGGCGGCAGACGCGGCTTTACCGCCTTCATGTGCGAATGCGGAATCACGCGCAGGCCTGCGGCGCCCGTCTGCCCGAACATCATCGTCTCCTTCTCGCACACGAGATAGCCGCCCGCCCAGCCGGACTTAACCGTGTCGAACGGCAGATGGGGTTCGTATGCGGCGGGGCGCGGCGCGCCGCGCATGCATTCGTACCAGTGGAACGTGAACGCGCGGCGGCCATCCTTCGCCGGAAACTCGAGCTTGTAGTGCGCCGCGTGCGGAAACGAGAGCGGCGTCTTCTTCGGATCGAACCCGCGAGCGTCGTCCATCGTCACCGCAATCGGCATATCGAGACCCAGCGCCGTGCAAACCGGGCCGAACAAGTGACAGCTCCAGTCGCCGATGCACCCTTCGCCGTACATCGACCAGGAACGCCAACGGCCATGCGGCACAAGCCCCCTGATATACGGACGGCGGCGAATCGGTCCCTGCCAAAGTTCCCAGTCGAGCCCCTTCGGCGCTTCGGCAGGAACGCCGGCCCATTCCGGCGGCTCCATGTAGTATCCGTTGCACGCGTTGCAATATACGTGCGCCTCGACGGCCTGTCCGAAAATGCCGCTTTCCATCCACTCGCGCAAAAGCGCGGTGCCGGGTTCGGAGTTCCCGTGGTGGCTGACGTGCGTCATGATCTTCTTCTCGCGGGCGACGCGCATCATGGCAAGCGTCTCGGCGACGGTGTGCCCGAGCGGCTTCGCGCAGTAGACCGGCACGCCGTACTTGCTCGCCTCGAAGAACGCAACGGCGTGCGTGTGGTCCGGCGTCATGATGGACACCGCGTCATACTGCCCCGCGCACTCGGCGAGCATTTTCCTGTAGTCGGAGTATATCTTCGCCTTCGGCTGCTCCTTACGCACCCAGCCAAGCGCCGGGGCGTACACGTCCGCCGCGCACGTTATCTCGCACAGGCCAGAACGCAGGAAGCTGTGCAGGTCCGTATGCCCGCGCCCGCCCGTTCCTATCGCGGCGATTCGCACCTTAGGCGCCTCGCCCGCCGCCCAGAGCGGCCCCGCTCCGGCGGCTGCCGCGCCGCCGGCGATAAAATTTCTTCTGGTAGTGTTCATGTTATCTCCTCGTCAATTTGCTTTCAATTTCCGGTCGCTTTCTTGATGATCTCGATTTCCCGGGAATAGTACGGGGTGAGATTCTGCCGGAAGAGGTCGCTCTTCCCATACCGCTCTTCATCCTTGATTCCTTTCATTCGTTGCCGCCGATGCGCCCATTGTATCAAAAGACTTTTTCGCCCGCAACAACGTATTTTCTGATATAATGGAAACCACACGATAAAAGAGGAATCCGCAGATGAAAACAAAGCATTGCAAGACCGCGACGTTCATCGCATCCGCCCTAACGGCCGGTTGCGCACTGTGCGCGGAGCCGGCTGCCATGAAGGACGCGATTCTCTGGTTCGACGCCTGCCGCGTGGACGGCGCGAAGTGCGGCGAAGAAGTGGCGGCCTGGACTTCGCGCGCCGGGCAATTCACCGCCAGGCCGGAGAAAGACGACAAAGCGCCCGTCCTACGAAAGGACGGTTCCGGGCGACCCTACGTCGATTTCGGCAGGTTCTCCAGCGGATGCGACCTCGCGTTCCCGCGCTGCGGAGGCGTCCGGACGGCGTTCGTCGTGGCGAAGCTGGGACAAAACAGGTTCTGCCATCTGCTCTGCGACAGCGGGCGATACGACTTCCACCGCGGCGCGGACGGCGAATACGCCTCCCCCGAATGGTCGCGCAAGATCGCCAGGATATGGAACGGCACAAACGAAGTGGCGGACATCTTCACCGAAAAGCCGCCCGTCGGCGTGACGCAGGTGTTCTGCGTCGAAACCTCCGAGCCGTGCGCGTGCAGCAGCCTTTCGCGGGACAGGAAGCCGTCTTTCAAAGACCGCAGCGGCGGACGCGAACTGCGCGAAGTCGTCCTCTTCGACCGCATCCTCTCAGACGGCGAAAGGGATTCGGTGGCGCGGCACCTCGTGGAGAAATGGGGAGTGAAAACTGTTTCGTCGCAATGCAACGCCGTCCTCGGAGACTGGCAGCTCATTGCGCGCGACATAGAGAACTGGGACCGCCTGCCCGGCAAGAGGTCGAACGGCCAGGCGGCGAACATGCAGGCGTGCATCCTCCCCGGCGACTCCGATCCGCTCGTCGTGGCGCTCCGCCGCACCCGCGCCCTCATCGACGACCTCGCCCCATCGGTCGGCCTCGACGCCGAACGCGCGGAGTTCGCCGCGCTGGCGGCAGACTCGTTCGCCGCGCACGACGAGGCGTCGCGCCGGGAAGTGTTCGCCCGCGCCATGGCGCTCAACCGCCGCGTGTCCCTCAAGAACCCGCTCCTGAAGGGAATCGACCGGCTGCTCTTCGTCGCGCACGAGCCGAGGGGCTTCAACGAATGGCGCGACGGTTCGCACATGTGCGACCAGTACTACGGCTTCCACGGCACGCAGAACGGCGCGTCGCGCAACGACGGGCTGTACGTCCTCGAAAACCCGTTCTCGGAAAAGCCCGTCGCGCGCAACATCCTCGCAGGCAGAAAGATAGAGGAAGGCGCGTGGAAAGGGCAGACGCTCGACGGATGCGCCATGATCTCGCCGGACGTCGACTGGGACGGAAAGCGCATCGCATTCGCGGCGGTCAAAAACAACAGCCGCCTCGACAAGTGGGAGGACGGCACGTGCTACCACGTGTTCACGTGCAACCTCGACGGTTCGAACATCAGGCAGCTCACGAGCGGCCCGTGGAACGAGTTCGACCCCTGCTGGCTGCCGAACGGGCGGATAGCGTTCATCTCCGAGCGGCGCGGCGGCTTCGTGCGCTGCTCCGGGAACCGCCCGGTGCCGTCGTTCACGCTGCATTCCATGTTCGACGACGGCGAGGACATCGTGCGCCTCTCGCACCACGAGACGAACGAATGGCATCCGAGCGTAAACAACGACGGCATGATCGTCTATACCAGATGGGACTACGTGGACCGCGGCGCCGGGCAGGCGCACCACGCCTGGACCTGCTTCCCCGACGGACGCGATCCGCGCGAACTCAACGGCAACACGCGCCTCCACGCAGACACCTCCCCGAAGATGGAAATGAACGTGCGTCAGATCCCCGGCAGCAGCAAATACGTGGCGACCGCCACGCCGCATCACGGCTGGGCGGCGGGCTCGCTCTTGCTCATCGACCCGACCGTGCCCGACGACGGCGAAATGAGCGCCGTAAAGCGCGTCACGCCCGAGCAGCCCTTCCCGGAAAGCGAGCAGATAACTTGGCGAAACCGCTTCAGCGGCGCATACGCGACGGCTTGGCCGCTGAGCGAGAAGTATTTCATATGTTCCTACGACGGCAACGCCAACGGCGTGTACGACGTCCCGATGCGCGGACGCCGCTACGCAATTGCGCTCGTGGACGTGTTCGGCAACAAGACGCGCCTCTACGCGCATCCCGGAACTTCATGCCTCGATCCGATGCCGCTCATGGCGCGGAAGCGCCCGCCAGTAATTCCGCACAAAACTTTGGAGGGCCGCCCCGCCGACGCGGACGGACGGCGCCCGCCGATACCGGCCATGACGATGCCGAAAACGGCGGAGATCGGCCTGATCAACGTGTACGACGCCCGCATCCCCTTCCCGACGAACGACCCGATAACCGCCCTGCGGGTATGGCAGCTCTTCCCCAAGACGTCTCCCCTGCAGCAGCGTCCCTGGCTCGGCGCGGAGGCGCGCCAGCTCGGGCGCCAGTGCCTCGGCACGGTGCCCGTGGAGCCGGACGGCAGCGCGTATTTCACCGCGCCGACGGGCGTGCCGCTCTTCTTCCAGGCGCTCCGCGCCGACGGGTGCGCCGTGCAGAACATGCGCAGCGACACATACCTGCATCCGGGCGAACGGCTCGTCTGCAGCGGCTGCCACGAACCAAAGGAAAACGTCCGCCGCACCGCCATGAAACGGCTTCCGGCGGCCATGCGCCGCGCCCCGAGCAAGATAAAGCCGGCGCCGGAAGGCTCCGCGCCATTCAACTACGCGCGCCTCGTGCAGCCCGTCCTCGACAGGAAATGCGTATCGTGCCACGGCGAAAAGCGCGACCCGAAGGCTCCAGACCTCCGCGCGGGCGACTGGCGCAAGGACAAATGGGGGTTCTCGACGAGCTGGAAGAACCTCGTGCACCGCACGAACTACTTCGTGCGCGAAATCATCGAAGACGGGCGAAAGGTAGACTGGGAATTCTTCGAGCCAGCCTACACCACGCCGGGAAGGAACCTCGCCATCGGCGCCCCGCTCAGGAAGATGCTCGATGCGGGCCACCACGGCGTGAAACTCACGCCGGAGGAACGCGAACGGCTCATAACGTGGATGGACTCCAACGGACAGTACATCGCGCACGACCGCGATCCCGAAGCCCAGCGCGACGGCAAGGTGGTGCTGCCGGAACTCGAGTGACGGCATCGCGCCGTCAGAATCCGGGAAGCTTCAGCTGCCCCGCCACCGTCACCTTGCGCCCGTTCGCCAACGTCGGGTCGCTGGTGTCGTAGACGACGAACTTGAACCCGCCGAAACGGCGCGCCAGTTCGCTGCGGATGTAGTCCGACACTGCGGAGACGTTCCCGGCGTCGTCGTCGGAGAACCCGACCGCCACCTCGCGCCCGAGCGCGTTCGTGCGCTGAAGCGTGCGGAACAGATGTTCGACGAAATCGCGTATCGCGAACTCCTTCGCCAGCTCTGGCCTTCGCTCGGCGTCGGCGGCGGCGAAGCGCGTGCCGAAATCCCTGTCGCATTCAAGTCGTTCGCGGAAATCGGGGTTGGTCACCGCGTGGTAGCGGCACATGGAGAGGAAGTAGTCCAGCTCCTCCTCGTCGGTGCCGAAAACGTCCACCTTGTCGAAACAGTGCCGGTAGCCGCGCAGGTTGGCCAGCATCTCGTCTCGCTCGTCCTGCGAAAGGACGCGGTCGATGAACAAGCGCACCGCCTCGCGTATCGTCTCGGGCGCATGGCCGCGCGCGGTGACGATTGCGAATATGCGACCTTCGCGTAGCGTCTTGCGGAGCGTCTCGAACGACGGACCGGCGGATTCGCCCGACGCTATGCGGGCGAGGGCGGACTTCGTGTCGCGGATGAACGCGAGGTCGTCCGTGCGGGCGTCTGGCGAATCCTGGAAATCGCGGAACGCGGCGGCGCGTCCGCCCGACCTCGGCATCCGGTAGTGTTCCACGTCCGTCCTGACCAGCGCGTAGGTGCCGGTGGAAACCGAGACGGGCCGCCACACGCCGTCGCGCCCCAGCTTTTCCAGGTAGATGCGCGTTGGCATGTGGAGTATGTTGTCGTCCCAGTCGAAGATGTAGTACTTGAAGTCGCGGTTGGCGACTTCGACGTTGACCTTCTTCCCGTCGATCGTTTCCATATCCGCGGCGGCCAGGTTACGCCTCGTAGGGGCCGAGGAACTCTTCGCGGAAGTCGAATCCGCCGATGAAGTCGTCGGGCGAATCGGTATCGGACTTGCCGATGAGCTTGGCGTTGTAGAGGCTGTACACTATGTCGCCCACGTCCTCGCAGGAATGCACGCCCCAGTCGTTGAGGACGGTGTACGCGAGCGGCCCGTAGGCGTCGAGCGCGATGTCGCGGAACCAGCACAGGAGGTCGTGGCCGGAGACCTGCCCCTTGGCCGCCTCGCTCGCCTCGTTGACTACCTGTAGCACGAAATCGTATGCGCGCGGATCGAAACGGGAGTCCTTGCGCAGTATGGCGCTGAAGTCGTGCGTCTCGTACTGTATTTCGGGAACGTCCATGGCCTTACATGCGGATGCGTTCCGCGAGCGCCTTGAGCGAGTCCATGTCGCCCTTGCGGCCGGCGAACGAGATTCCGCCGCCTTCGCCGGCGCCGTTGCGCGGCACGATGTGGAAATGCAGGTGCGGGACGGTCTGCCCGGCCGCGGCGCCGTTGTTCTGCAGCACGTTGAAGCCGTCGCACGGCAGCGCGGTCTTGAGGTGCGCGGCCACTTTCTGCACGCGCACGACCACTTCCTTCAACACTTCTGGGGGCGTGTCGAGAAGGCCGGTGAAGTGACCTTTGGGGATTACGAGGGTGTGCCCCGAAGTGAATGGATTGATGTCAAGATATGCAAGGACAATATCGTCCTCGTACACCTTGAAACAGGGAATCTCCCCCGCCGCTATCGCGCAGAACACGCAGTCGTTTTTCATGTCTTGGATCTCTGGCCTTTCATGTCAAAGGGGAAATTATACATTTTCCCCGCCGAATCGTCAATGCCGTGCGCCCCGCAGGCATGACTTCGCAATTCGTTATAATGCCGGACACCGTAGCGAAAATTCGTCCTCGGGTCGCGGTAGCGCATTCGTCAAATGCCAAGACACCGTGAATTTCGGATAAACTATGAGGCATGAGCAAGATGTCACGAAGAACAACAATGGAGT
>JAFPNP010000017.1 GCA_017411125.1 Kiritimatiellia bacterium | reverse complement strand
TTCCGAAACCGGCATGGAATCGAATCCATCCAGGCGCGAACGCATCTCCTCCACGCCGGCGTCGAACGCCTTGCGCGGTTCGCCGGCGTCGTCCGGCGCGAACGGATATATCTTCTCGTCGATCCAGCGGCGCATCCGCTCGCGCACGGCTTCGCCCGCCCGGCGGCGGAAATGCTCCTTGAGCACCGCGCGTGTCGCGTCGAGCCAGGCCCGCACTTCGGGATGCAGCTCGTCCATCACGAGCGCGTTTTCGGCGGCGAGTTCGCCGAAGCGCGCGCCGACGAGATATGCCGTGTAGCTGAACGGCTGGCCGGAACGGACGCCGGAAGGGCGCTCGTGCAGCGTGAAGCCGTCGCGCCCGCAGAACACGATGCGCCCCTTGCCGGAGAACTTCTTGCGCCACTCTATCACTTCGAGCTTCGCTTCCGCGCCCGATTCGAGGCGCACCTTGTATTCCGACGCCTCCTTCTGCACGATCACCGGCGAGACCGGAATGCCGCAGAAGAAAACCGACACGCCCGGATACGCCTTGAGGTACAGCGCGAACTTCGCCGCGAGCGCCGGTACGACGGCCTCCGGGCTGGAAAGCGTCTCCACGGTCGGGCGCACGCCGGTAACGAACACTTCCGTGCCTGTGGCCGGGCCGGGCCGTTCGGCCTGGCCTAAGTGGAACACGCCCGGTTCGCCAGCGTCGCCGGCGAGCGTGTAGGACAGCAGTTCGCCGCCGGCCTCCATCGTCGTGCGCCACTCCACGTGCGTCCCCAGCGCGAACGCCTTGAAGCGTCCGCGCCCGTGGCGCCCGTGCAGACGGCGCCGTCCGGCGGATGGGGCGTCGGTCGCCTGCATCTTCCAGCTGCCGCCGAGCGATCCGAAGGTTTCTTCGCTGCGCAGTATGTCGATGCCCGTGCCGTTGTCGGCCACGCGCACGGCGTCGATTCCGCCGAGCGCGTTCCGCACGAGGTCGACGCGCACTTCGCGGGCGTTGGCGTCGAGCGCGTTCCACACGAGCTCCTCTATCGCTGAAAGCGGCGTCGCCCGCCCGAGAGAGGCGATGTGGTCGGCTTTCGCCTGAACGTATATGTCCCGAGTCATGTCAGATGTTCAGCGGTTCCGTCGCCGGAGGCACGGCGGACGTGACTTTTTCGATTCGCTGGCGGATGCAGTCGAGCTGTCGGTTGCACTCCGCCACGAGCGCGCGTCCCTCTTCGAAGCGCTTTATCATGTCGTCCAGCGGAAGGACGCCGCCTTCCATTTCGGACACTATCCGCTCCAGCCGCGCAAGCGACTGCTCGAACGTGGGTTCGTCTTTCTTTTCTTCGCCCATTGTTTTCCTCCTGTCTGTCAAACGGCGTCTTTGCCCTGCGGGCGGAACTCTCCGTCCAGGAACACGGCGCACACGTCGAACGTTTTCGCGTCGAGCACCGCAAGGTCGGCGACGTAGCCTTTCTCCACCTTGCCGAGCGTCTTCCCGAGCCCGAGGCCGATAGCCTGGTTCCACGACGTCACGCGGATCAGGTCCTTGAGCGGCAGCCCCGTCACGTCGCGGATGTTCTTCAGCCCCTTGTTCATCCAAAGCGTGGATCCGGCGAGGTTGCCGCCTTCCACCAGACGCGCCTCGCCGCCCTTGAGCAGCACCTTGAGCCCGCCCATCTCGAAGGCGTAGCCGTCGGGAAGGTGGGAACAGCGCAGCGAATCGGTTATCATCTGGATGTGCTCGAGCGGACGCTTGGCGAACACGAGGCGCAGCATGTCGTCGCAGAGGTGGATGCGGTCGCATATCACTTCGGTGTCGAGGTCGTCGATGAGGAAGCCCGCGCCGACCATTCCGATTTCGCGGTGGTGGAGCTTGGTCATCTGGTTGCAGAAGTGCGTCATGTGCCTGAGCCCGTTTTCGTATGCCGGCATGAACTGCGCGAGCGTCGCGCCGGTGTGCCCGCAGCTGGGCACGATCCCGTTGGCGATGCAGGCGGCGGCGAACTCCGCGCCGCCTTTCGTTTCCGGCGCATACGAGACTTGCAGGACGGGCGCGACCTTCGCGATCTTCATCACTTCGCGGATGTCGGGCTTGCGCACGAACGCGGGGTTCTGCGCGCCGCAGCAGGCCGGGTTTATGAAGGGGCCTTCGAGGTGCAGCCCGGGCGCCTTGGCGAAGCGCGGGTTGCGCTGGTACGCAGCGAGGTGCTTCGCAGCGGTGAGAAGAGTCTTGTGCGCGACCGTGAGCGTCGTCGGAAGGAACGTGGTGCAGCCTTCGGCGAGTTTGGCTTCGGCGATTTTCTCTATGGCTTCCGGGCTGTCCTCGTCGCACACGTCGTATCCGCACGCTCCGTGCAGATGGACGTCGATGAAGCCAGGCACGACGTATTTGCCCTTGACGTCCACGACCGTGTCGAAGCGTCCTTCCGCCGGCTCGGCCGTGACGGACTTGATTTTGCCTTTGCTTACGACGACGTTCGCTTTTTTGATTTCGACGCCGGGACTGATTACGTGTGCGTTCTTTATCAACGTTTGCATATGCTGTTTTCCTTCGTGGGCTGTATTATACCAAACTTTTCGGAAGATTGGCACGCAATTTCGTTTTCGCTGCACTTTTCAGGAAAAAGTATCGCGCGTCCGCCGCATTCAATTGGAAACGATTTTTTTGAAACAACTTTCATTCACGTGCGGGCTAACTCGCCCGCACCCAAAGACAAAACCAATTGCAAACCAAGTTTTGCAAACGAGCGCAGCCGGGTTAGGCTGCGCGTGAACGGAAGTTGCAATTGAAAGTTGTTTCTG
>JAFPNP010000118.1 GCA_017411125.1 Kiritimatiellia bacterium | reverse complement strand
CCATGGCGCGCGTGGTCACGGCGTTGCGACGGCACACGGCCTCTGCGCGAAGGCGCGCGAGGAACTGTTTTACGGACGACTTCATTCCTCTTCGTCTTCGTGATGGCGGTGGAAGTGTCCGAGGCGGATTTCCTCCTTTGCGATGAGGTCTTCCGCAAACGCGCCGAGCGCGTCGAGGTCGGCTTCGTCGGCTGCGGCGAGCAGGTTTTGCAAAGCAGGCGCGACGTGGCGCCCGAACTGCGGCTGCCCCACGGACGCGAGCCGCCCGAAGGCGCCGAGGGCTTGTATGAGGCGCTGGACCGCGCCGAAGGGAAGTTTCTCCACCGGATAGAGACGCAAAAGGGCGACGCGTTCTTTTTCGCCAAGCGGGGCGTATGGGTCGTATAGGAGCGAAGCGAGGTCGTATGCCGCAGCGCCGAGGCGCATCCCCTGGAAGTCGATGAACGCAAACGAGCCGTCTGCCCGGTAGAGCACGTTCGAGCTTTGGAAGTCGCGGTGCACCAGCACGGGGCGCTGCCGGCGCAGTTCCTCGGCGACGCCCTCCAGCTCCGCGCGGACGGCGTTCGGCAACGCATCGTATCCATAGCGTTCCTTGACGCAGTAGGTCTCGAACAGGTCGCGTTCCCAGGCGTAAAGCTCCGGGCCGAACGCGGGCTCCAGCGCCACGTCGTGCGCAAGCGCGGCTTCCGTGCCTTGTTCGTGCATCGTGCGCAGCGCCTTGACGACGGGTGCGTACAGTTTCACGAGGTTTGCACCGCGCCGGTTGGCGCGGTCTTCTAGCGAGTCGCCGTCGATGTCTTCGAGCGCGAGCGCTTTTTGCGCCGGAACGTCGGCGAGCACGCGCGGCACGGGCACGCCGGCCTCCGCGAGCAGTCTGGCGTGGGAAGCGTACCGGGCGTTTTCCGGGCGTTTTGCATCGTTGTATTCTATGGCGATCGCGCGGTCGTCGCCGCGGACGAGCTTCCAGAAGCTGCGGTCGCTTCCTCGTGCGCCGAGGAAGTGGCAGGCGACGTCCCGGCGGGGCCATCCCATTGCGTCCGCAAGCGCGGCGAGGCGCGGGGCGTCGATTTGGTCGAGGCCGACGAGCGCAGCGCGTTCGAAAACTCCGCCCACTAGTCCTCCTGTCACGACGCAACCGCCGAGGTCGGCCGAATCGAGCAGCTTGACGCCGTCGAAAAGCACGTTCGGGTTTTCGCCGAAGCGGTCCGGGTCGAGCGCGTTGTGCATCTCGAGATAGGATTCGAGCGTGCCGGCGTCGCCCCAGAAGGACTGCTCCTCCGTGACGCCGGTCACGAATTTCGCGTCTTCCATCATCGCCTTTTCATATGTCTGCACTATGGTCGAAAAGCCGGAAGGGGGCAGATAGTCCAGCACTTGCCGGGAGAGAAGGGCGCATCCACAGTATGTGAACGTGCCGTGGTCTCCGGGCACGTCGCTTTTCCAGTTGCATACGCGGCCTTCCATGTCCGCTTCGACGGTATGCGGGCCGTGCGTGTCGGACAGCCAGCACGAGGCAAAGTTGCCTCCGCGTTCGAATGCGTCGGCAATTGGCTGCGGGTCGAGTCCTTCAACCACGATGTCTCCGTTGACCAGCCAGAAAGGGCCGTCGCCGATGAAATCGCGCAACGGGTTGAGCGCGCCGCCGGTGCCGAGAATTTCCGGCTCTTCCGCAACCGTCACCTTCGCCCGCCCATTGCGTGAGAGAGCGAACCGGCGCACTTTTTCCGCCTGCCAGTGGGCGTTGATTGCGATTTCCTCCACGCCCCAGTTTTCCAGCATTCGCAGGATGCGCTCGAGCATAGGCACGCCCCATACCGGCAGCAGCGGCTTGGGCTGCACCAGCGTGAGCGGGCGAAGCCTCGTGCCGAACCCTGCCGCCAGCACGACGGCTTTTTTTATTTCATTCGCCTTCATGGTGTTTCCCGCATGTGCGGGTATATGTTTTGCCTATTTTGCATGGCATGATTATAGCATAATTTCTTAATCGGCGCGTCCGCGCGGGACGGCGTCTTGCCAGAATACGCGCACCCGCACGCCGCGCACGTTCCTTTCGGGGATGCGCGGGCGCATGTAGAGGCGCTTCGTGTTCGTCAAATGCGGAAAGAGCGGCTGCACCAGATGGCCTTCCTCCATCGGCACAACCACAGCGACGGGCTTTATTCCGTCGGCGGCGAGACGTTTGAGGTCCTCGAAGGCGTTCCAGTATCCGGTATGTGCGCCGTTTTTGCGGTTGTACCAAGGCAGAGGCCAGGTATCGGCCGGAGGCAGTGCGACTGCCACGAGCGCATTGCCATCGCCGGAATTTTCTACCGCGGAGCCGACGATGGCGGCGAGTTCCTTGGCATCGGGCGAGGCGGCGGCGTAGTTGTACGGGATGTCCGTGGCGTCCGGATCGCGGTTCATTTTCACGAAGGCGTTGATCTGCAGGTCGAACGCGACCAGCGCGAGGAATGCGGCGAATGGGAACAACAGCCGATTCCGGCTTTTCAGTTCGGGGAGGCCCAGCGCGGCGGAGAGTGCAAGCGCGGACACGACCGGCAGCATGCACCATGGCGTCTTGTACGGAATCGCCGAATGTATCGCGAACAGCGCAATGGCGTAGAGGAACACGAACCTTGCGGCGCGTCCCGCGCCGCGCGACAGCGCGCATGCCGATGCCAGGGCGGCGAGGGCGATTGCGGAAAACGAATAGACGGAGCCGCCGCCGAAGAGCAGCGAGCCGTACCACCACCATGGATGGACGTGCCAGTTTGCACCGGTGGAAGTGGACGCGTCGCCGACGCCGCAGTGGAGATACGAAAGCGGCGCGGCCACGAATGCGTTGTACACTCCTCCGAAGTCGCGT
>JAFPNP010000016.1 GCA_017411125.1 Kiritimatiellia bacterium | reverse complement strand
GTGTACGGGTTCGTTGCGGCGTCGGGCGGCTACGACAACTGGAAGGTAGGCGACGCCTACGGCATGGAGATCGCCCGCGTAGACCTGCCCAAGGGCTACATCTTCGGCAAGTCCGCGCCGAGCGACGGCTCGAGATTCTACGCCGCGTCCGTCGCGGCGGTCACGTTCAACCTCGAGAACCGTGACGTGCCGATGTCGCAGGACGTGCCCGTGAGCGTGATGCGTCCCGACGCCAACGGCGACTACAAGCCCAGAACCGTGGCCACGATCACGAAATCCATGCTGGACGACACCTTCGGCAATTGAGGCAGCGCATGAAAAGGATATTCAGACACATTGCAGGTTCACGCGCCGCCTTCACCCTGATGGAGGTGAACCTCGCCATTCTGATCATGGCCGTCGGCGTGCTGACCATGACGTCGCTCTATCCGCTTGGATTCCGCGAGAACGAGGCGTCGCAGGACGACGTGCGGGCGGCGGTGGCGGCGGACGAGGTTTTGGGCAAGCTTTCCGCTGCGCTCTCGTCGCGAAACATCACGTGGAACAAATGGGTGAGCGGCGTCCAGGGCGCCGTCACGCAGTGCAAGGGCAGCGCGGGGGACGGATGGATGGCCTACTACAGGCAGGACGGCGACGTGTTCCGGGCTGAGCGGCGCAGTACAATCAACAGCAAGGCGCTGGCGGTGTTCAACGCGCTCAAAGGCGCGTGCAGCGGCGCGACGCAGGTTCCGAACTGGACGCAGAACGACAAATACGCCCAGGGCCTCGTGGTGCAATGGGGCAAGCGGGTCGTCAACGGCACCGTGGAGGACGACCATTCGCGCGTGTCGATAAGCTTCCGCATGGCGCGCCGGTCTAGCGGATTGATGGCCGCGCCGATGTACTATACGGAAGTGCATTTCCAGGGCGACCAGGAGAAAATGGAGCAATGACGATGAATCGCAACACGAGCGCGGGTTTCACCCTGATCGAAGTGCTTGTGGCGTCCATCCTGCTCGGGATGCTCGTCACGATTCTCACCATGGTGTTCAATTCTTCCTCCATCGCCTGGCGCACGGGAAGAGCGGGCGTGGCGGAAATGGACGCCGTCCGTACCGACGTGTCCGACGCCCACATCGCGGCGGACAACGCCCTGCCTCTTGTCGATCCCGGCAATTCGTCGGATTGGGGCGTGCTCGTGAGCCCGTGGAAGCCGGACGGCACTTTGCGCGACCGCGCCGTGGAGAAGATGTCCGAAAGCACTTTTGGCGCGGACGTCTGGACGAAGCTGGACGTTCCGAAAGTCAATGCGAACTCCGGCGTGGGGAATGGCGTGAAGCTCTGGGTCGAATTCGACGCCGGGCAGATACGGTCCGGCAAAGGCGCGAAGTCGTTCGTGGTGGGCGTGATGTCGCAGGGGCCGGACGTCAAGAAGACGAAAGACGACATAAGCACGTGGCCGAACGTCAATTGAGGAGCGGAACGATGGAAAAAGGCCTCTTGAAACGCGGGTTCACCCTCATGGAGCTAATCACCGTCATCGGCATGCTGCTGGTGATGATCGGCGCGATAGCGTCCGCCGTATCCGGCGCCCGCAAGCGCGCGAAGATGCAGCAGGCCATGGCGGAGGCGCAGGAGATGACGAACGCGATTCTCGCCTACGAAGGCTTCGGCGAGGTCGGCAAGGAGTCGCCGCTGGCGGAAAAAGCCACGGGCGAGGGCTGGAAGGAGGCTACGGAGAGCGACCTTGCGTTCATCCTCGGCAAGGAGGCGATGCCGAACGGGCAGGACGGCGACGTGCCGGTGCTGTTCAACGCCGCGATCGTGGACGGGAAGATACTCGACCCGTGGGGGCGCCCCTATCTGTACAGGATAATGCAGGGCAACGTGAACGCGGAGGACAACGCGCAGGGGGGCAGTTCCACCACCGCGCTCGCGATTCCGAACATCAATCGCATGGCGCCGTCCGAGGAGGTGCAATGAAGAGACTGCAATCGCGGAAGGGCAGCGCCCTCTTGATAGTGCTGGGCTTTCTTTCGTTCATGGTCGTGAGCGCGGTGGCTTTCGCCGTGTGGATGCGCACGGAGCGCCTCCCGTCGAGCGTGCTGCGCCGTTCGGTGGCCACGCGCCATCTCGTCAAGGCCGCGCTCGCGCAGGCCATGAGCCGCGTGGACGACGCAGTGCGCTCCCACGTCTTTCCCGGCGCCTGGAACACGAACGACCAGTCCGCCGTCTACCGCGACGGAAACGGCAGTTCCTACGATTGGTGGGAGGCGCGCGTTTTCATGCCGCCGGATCCGGACGGGGAAAATTCCGGTTCAGACCCAAATTCCCGCTACGCGCCTATATCCGAGACGGTCTCGGTGCTGAACATGGAGGCGCTCGGCTACCTGCCGCCGGCGATCGCGAACGACGTGCGGCTGCTCGCGCGCTCGTCGTGGGCGGCGAAGTGGGACTATTTCAACTTCGACGCAGGTCGTTACGCGTTCTGCGCGGTGAACGTGTCTGACCTGCTCGACGTCAACAAACTGAAGGCCGACGCTCCGCGCACGTCCGCGTCTCCCGTCTCGCTCGCACCGCTGTTCAGGAAGAACGACAACGACTTCTCCAACATCGACACGTCGAACGCCGAAGTGTTCGACAAGTTCGTCCATTCCAACCGCGAAGGATGGAAGGAGGCGCCGCTCGTCTCGATGATGGACTACAGCCTCGCCATCGGGAAGAACTCGGCCTCCCGCGAGTTCGAGTCGCCTTTCTACAACCTTGCGAAGGGAATAACCGCGAATGAATATTTCTACGAGAGAAACAGCGCGGACGATGGGCGCGTCAAGGGCGCCGCGCGCCAGCCGTTCATCACCGGCTCATGGTTCCCGACGAACTCCATCGACGCGCTCGGCAAATCGCTCGACATTTCCCTGTACCAGCCTTTCGAAATGTCCGACCTGAAGAATTCGAACATGACGCTGCTCGATGTATTCAACAAAGTCGCGAAAGGCGCAGTCCGGCCTTTTTGGGACAGCCGCAATGAAATGCCCGCATTCAAGATGCACGGGCTTTCGAATCTGGACATTTTCACCTTGTACGATTACCTTGACGAGGACAGCGTTCCTCTTTCTCTTTGCATGCCTTGCGCCGAGCGCGTGCCAATGATCGCGGCGTTGCAGCCAGCCATGCCGCTGGAAGTGAAGTTGGTCAAGGGCGATGCAAGGACCGAGGGCGACAGGCAATATACCGACTGGAAGATTTCGGTAAGAGTGCTGGATGGCCAGCTTGGCGCTCTTGTGGTGTTTCCGTTCGGGGACGGGCAGACGCCTCCGTCCGGATGCACTGTCGAGGCGTTCGCCAGGCTTGTATTCGTGCGCGGGGCGAAGGATCTGACGGAGCCTCCCAAGATTTCCATGAGGAACAACGAGTTCGCCAGGAAGTTCAAGCCGATGAAGGACAACGAGTGGACGGGGAACGTGACGAAACAGTACAGCCTGGAGGCCGTGACGGAAGCCGGATTGGAGCGTCCTGCCATCGACAACTGTCTGGTCGTCACTTTGCCGGCCGCGTCGTCTCAAGCCATATCGATACCGGTGGATGGGTTGGATGAGAAAGGCCAGAAAATCGACTTGAAGTTCAAAGTCGGCGAGTTCGTATCCGAGGCGCCGTTTGTAAGCATAGTGCAGAAACTCAAGCAAAACGCCGACGGTACGCCGGGTTCGGACCCGGATCCGAACAGCGACTCTAAATACAAGATAGGCATGCTTCCGTTTGACGAGAGCGGCAACCTTGCGTCGATCGATACCAATGCCGAAATGAACGAGGAGGAGCTGAAGAACATCCGCGAAAGCATCGGCGACATTTATCCGTATCTTTTCGTATGGGCGCGGATCAAGTATGACGGAAAAACGGTGGATATGGTTCCCGCCACTGTTTACGACGACCAGTTGAACGGCATAAACAACGCCGGAAGCAACGACAACCCAGTGCAGCTGGAAATGTTCGGTACTTCGTTCGGCATGGTCACGTTCAACGGCGGAACGGCAAGTCCAAGCTACGGCAAACTGCCGATAATGCGTTTCGGTTGCAAGTTCCAGAACAGCGAAAGGCTTTCATACGACCGCGTTCTTTCCGACGACCCCACAACGACATTGTCCAGCGACGGAGGCAACGCGTGGTCTCCCAAGGCTTTCGTCACGGTGGATCCGCGTTTCAATTGGGCGCCTGAAGACTGGTTCGCCTACAATGGCTCCGAGGCTCTCGAAAGCGTGTGGTACAGGAGCGTGTTCGACAGCGATCCCACCCTTGGCAAGAGCGTACTCGACTATCTCGTGGAAAAGGAATACGGCAGCAACGTTAGCGGACGCGGCGACAGGGCGCAAGACCCGTATCTCTTCGTTTCCAACCAAGGTTATCTGCAGTCGCCCGGCGAACTTTGTTTCCTGCCCCGCCTTTCCGTGCTCGATGAAAATCTCGATTCTACGCACAACGTGCTGGGCGGCGGCGACAGGAACAACAACGAGAAATTCAGCTACACCAGCAAAGACGTCGCCGGTTACGACGGGGTTGAAAGAAGTCTCGATTCGTCGTCCGACCACCCGCTCGAATCCATGCCGAGCTGGCGTTCGTTCTGGAAGTCGTACCAGAGCGTCCGCACGAATCCGAAAACCTTCGAGCTTGGCGCGAACATGTACAGAAGGGGACTTGTGGGCGGGATTAAGGATTTCTGCGTGAATCCGTTCACCCAAAGCCACGAGGTCATGCTCGCCGCCCTCGCCGGCACGCCGCTGAACTACTGGGCGACCAGCACGAACACTGTTTTCGATTCCGCCGTGCGCCATCAGGACTGGGGCGGCAAGTTCAGCGGCGCTTTCAAGGACTGGACGTTCACCGCCGGAACGCATGGCCCGAAGATGACCGGCGATGACGTACGCAAGATTGCGACGTTCCTGCAGCATCGCTTCGAGGATCTTGCCGCCATGGTGCAGATCTCCGGCAATCCCAACGAACATACTCTTTACGCTCTGCGCAACCTGTGGGCGGACATGTTCGACGCGTTGGACTGGAGCGGAAAACTCGGTCTCACCGTGCAGGATGTCTACAACGATCTGAACGATTACTACGGAAACGGCGGCAGCGGAAAAATGTCGTATTCAAAGATATACGGAGGTTCCGAATCCGGTTACGGGGTGTTCAATCGCATCGTTTCCGGCAGCGACAGCATAGACGGGGTCGTGCCCGCCTTGAAGTTCGAAACGGGGCGTGCAATTTACAAGGACGATCTTTCGAAGTCCGCCGATCCGCTCAGGGGCGAAACCGCGAACGGCGGCCAGACGACGAGCGGATTCCTCGACGAACTCACCAATGTCGACCGCATGTTCCTGCACAGTTTCTGGCGCGACTGTTTCGCGAACAGGCAGCAGTTGTTCCTCATTTTCGTGAGGGCGGAGTCCACCGCTCTCGGCGGCACGGGCGAGGGCACGCCCGCGCAGCAGGGCGGACGCGCCGTCGCGCTCGTGTGGCGCGATCCTCTGCC
>JAFPNP010000117.1 GCA_017411125.1 Kiritimatiellia bacterium | reverse complement strand
GTGGCGAACCTCGACGGCGTGGCGAGCCACGACATCGTGGAAAAGGGCATGACGATCCTGAAACGCCTCATGCACCGCGGCGCGACCGGAAACGACCCGCAAACCGGCGACGGCGCCGGCCTCCTCCTCAAAATTCCGCACGCCTTTTTTGCAAAGCTGGTCGCCAAGGCGCCGCCATCGTTCGCGGTGGCGATGATTTTCGGGGGCGAAGACGAAGAAACGAAAATCGAAGACGCGATCCGCCGCGAAGGATGCAACGCGATCGGATGGCGCGACGTGCCGGTGAATCCGGACGCCGTCGGACGCGACGCCCGCGCCGCGATGCCGAGGATACGGCAGGTGTTCATCGATTGCACGGACGAGCGCCGCCTCTACATCATCCGCCGCCAAATCGAGAAATCCACCGAGAACACCTACGTCTGCTCCTGCTCGTCGCGGACGGTCGTCTACAAAGGTCTCCTTCTCGCGACGCAGATCGAAAAGTTCTATCCCGACCTGTCCGATCCGGATTTCGTCTCCCCGTTCGCGATCGTACACCAACGATATTCTACCAACACGTTCCCGTCGTGGGAGCTTGCCCACCCATTCCGCGCAATCGCGCACAACGGCGAGATAAACGCGATAAAGGGCAACCTCAACGCGCTCGCCGCCCGCGAGGCGTCGCTTGCGTCGCCGGTGTTCGGCGACGAATTGAAGAAGGTGCTGCCGGTCGTGCACGGAGGACAGTCCGACTCGGCGTCGCTGGACAGCATCTTCGAACTGCTTGTCGCCGCCGGGCGCGACGCGCCGCACGCGATGATGATGCTGGTTCCGCAGGCGTGGGGCGCGAAGTACCACATGGGGCACGACGTCAGGGCGTTCTACGAATACCATTCCGCACTCATGGAGCCGTGGGACGGACCGGCGGCAGTGGCGTTCACCGACGGAATCGGACTCGGCGCCGCGCTCGACCGAAACGGATTGCGCCCCGCCCGCTGGACGCTCGCGAAGGACGGGCTTTTCGTTCTTGCGTCCGAGACGGGCGTTCTCGACATTCCTCCCGAATCGGTCGCCCGCCACGGGCGGCTAAGCCCGGGTTCTATCCTATGGCTCGATCTTCAAAGCCATCGCCTGATGGAGGACGCTGAAATCAAGACCGGATACGCGCGCAGACGTCCGTACAGGCGCTGGATAAAGGAAAACCACATTCCCGTCATGGGCCTGTTCACCGGAATCGTCCCGTCGATAGTGGACGCCGGCGCTCTGCAAGACGGAATGCGGCGATTCGGCTGGACGGCGGAGGACGTCGACCTGATTCTGCGCCCGATGGCGGAAACCGGCGGCGAGCCCGTAGGGGCAATGGGCAACGACGCCGCGCTGGCGGCGCTTTCCCGGAGGCCGCGCATCCTGTTCGACTATTTCCACCAGCTGTTCGCGCAGGTGACGAATCCGCCGATCGACTCCATCCGCGAAGAGCTGGAAATGTCGATAATGACCTACATAGGAAACGACGGCAACATCCTCTCGGAAACGCCGGAACATGCTCGCCTCGTCAAGATGACGCGCCCCGTGTTGACCGACGACGAACTGATGCGCCTGAGGAACATTCCCGACTTTCCCGCAAGAACTCTTGGGCTGCATTTCGACGGCAGCCTCAAGACCGCCCTTGACGAACTAGCCGCAAATGCGCTGCGGGCGGCTGGCGACGGAGTCAAGATCATCGTCCTGTCCGACAGGACGCCGCCTGGAGGTCTGCGCCGCATTCCGTCGCTTCTCGCCGTCGCCGCTGTGAACAACGCGCTCGTCAAGTCCGGTGCGCGTCCGTCGATCGGAATAGTCGTCGAGTCCGGCGAAGTGCGAGAGGTGCATCATTTCGCCGTTCTCCTTGGCTTCGGCGCGACTGCCGTGAACCCGTACCTCGCGCTTGCGGCGGTTGCGGAAATCGGAAATGGCGATTCAGTCAAAGCCACGGCGAACTACGTATCCGCCGTATGCAGAGGGCTGATGAAAACAATGTCGAAGATGGGGATATCCACCCTCCGGTCGTACCGTTCGGCGCGCATTTTCGAGGCGGTCGGGCTCGGCCCGAAAATCGTCGGAGACTATTTTGCCGGCGTCGCCTCTCCGATCGGAGGACTGGAACTGGAAGATCTGGAGAAGAGCATGGAAACGCCGGGCCCGATGTTTCCGCCCGGCGGCGAATATCGCGCCAGAAAAGGCGGCGAAGAACATCTCTGGACGCCGCAGCGCATAGTGGACTTCCGCGAGGCGGTGCGGCACGGCGACTACAAGCGGTTCAAACGCTACACCGACGACATAGACTGCAACAGCCGCGTCACGCTGAGATCGCAGCTGGAGTTTAAATTCCCGGAGAATCCGGACAATCCGGAACTTCCGGAATCTCCAGAATCGATCATCAAGCGTTTCGTCGGCGGCGCGATGTCGCTGGGCTCGCTTTCGCCGGAAGCGCACGAGACCATAGCGGTCGCCCTGAACGGCCTCGGCACGATGTCCAATTCCGGCGAGGGCGGCGAGGATCCCGCGCGTTTCGGAACCGAAAGGAACAGCGCCATCAAGCAGGTCGCGTCTGGGAGGTTCGGCGTGACGATCGAATACATACGCTCCGCAAAGGACCTTCAAATCAAACTCGCGCAGGGAGCGAAGCCCGGCGAAGGCGGGCAACTTCCCGGACACAAGGTGAATGAATTCGTCGCCCGCCTCAGGCACGCGAAGCCGGGCACTACGCTCATCTCGCCCCCGCCGCACCACGACATCTATTCTATAGAAGACCTGGCGCAGCTCATATACGACCTCAAATGCGCCAATCCCGATGCGCGCGTTTCCGTGAAGCTCGTCTCCGAAGCCGGCGTCGGCACGATCGCCGCCGGCGTCGCGAAAGCCCATGCAGACGTGATCGTCATATCCGGCTTCGACGGCGGGACTGGCGCCGCGCCGCTCACGTCGATGAAGCACGCCGGTCTGCCGTGGGAGCTTGGACTTGCCGAAGCGCACCAGACGCTCCTGAAAAACGACCTCCGCGGCCGCGTGAAACTCCAGGTCGACGGACAGCTATGCACCGGGCGCGACATCGTGATCGCCGCGATGCTCGGCGCGGACGAGTTCGCGTTCGGCACTTCCATGCTCGTCGCGCTCGGCTGCGTCCAATGCCGCAACTGCAATCTAAACTGCTGTCCCGTCGGAATAGCGACGCAGAAAGAGGAACTCCGCGGGAAATTCGCCGGGAAGCCGGAGCATCTGCAGTCGTACTTCCGCTTCCTTGCCGAAGAAGTGCGCGAACACCTTGCCTTGCTTGGCCTTGCGACGTTGACCGAAGCGCGCGGACGGGCGGATTTGCTGAAGGCAAAGGATGGATCGCCTTTCGATTTCGGGGACCTGCTGGCCACGGCGCGCGGGGGCACGCGCCCGCACGCCGCGCCGCCGCCGCAGAACTACGATACCCGCGAACTGATTCCGGCGGTCGAGAAAGGCGAAACAAGACTTGTGCGCCGAATATCCAACTGCAACCGTTCCGTCGGCGCCGCGCTTTCAGGATGGCTCGTGGACAACCGCAAAAAACTTTCCGCCGGGCAAACGGTTTCAGTCCGCTTCGCCGGAACGGCGGGCCAGTCGTTCGGTGCATTTCTTGCAAAAGGCGTGGCATTCGACCTTGCTGGCGAGGCGAACGACTACGTCGGCAAGTCGCTTTCCGGCGGGACGGTCGCGATCAGGCCGCCGGAGAATGCGGCGTTCGCGCCCGAAGACAACGTTATCGCGGGGAACGTCGTCGCCTACGGCGCCACGTCGGGCGCGATATTCATCAACGGACAGGCCGGCGAACGTTTCGGCATCCGCAATTCCGGCGCGACGCTCGTGGCGGAGGGCGTCGGCGACCACGGCTGCGAATACATGACGGGCGGCGTCGCCGTTGTGCTGGGCCGCGTAGGCGTCAATTTCGCGGCCGGCATGACGGGCGGCGTCGCCTACGTCTACGACGAAAACGGAGACCTCGACCTCAACTGCAACCTTGATTCGGTAGACCTGTTCCCCGTGAAAGAAGGTTCGGACGACGAGGCGCGTCTTCTCGCGATTCTCCGCGAACACGTCGCCCGCACGCAATCGCCCAAGGCGCGCTGCATCGTGGAATCATGGCGCGAAACGCGGCACAGGTTCGCAAAAGTCGCGCCACGGCAGGCGGCGCGATTGACACGGAGCGGCCGTCTTTGATATAATGCGCGCCCAGTCGAAACCGACTGACATGAAAGGACGTCGCAAGCAAATGAAACCAACTCTCGTAGTACTCGCCGCCGGGATGGGCTCCCGGTACGGAGGCCTCAAGCAAGTCGATCCGGTAGGGCCGTCCGGCGAGGCGATTCTCGACTACTCCGTGTTCGACGCGCACCGCGCCGGATTCGGCAAGGTCGTGTTCATCATCCGCAAGGACATAGAGGACGTGTTCCGCCGGCAGGTCGGTTCCAAATACGAAGGTCTGCTGCCTGTCGACTATGCGTTCCAGGACATCGCCGACCTGCCCGCACCGTACACCGTACCAGCCGGCCGCGAGAAACCGTGGGGCACGGCCCACGCCATCCGCGCCGCGCGCAACGCCGTAAAGGAACCATTCGCCGCCATCAACGCGGACGATTTCTACGGACGCGACGCATTCGCCCGGCTGGGCGCGTTCCTCACCCGGCCCGGCGCTGCCGAGCCTGGAAGCCCTCTGCGCTTCGCGATGGTCGGCTACAAACTCGATCTCACGCTTTCCGACAACGGCTCCGTGGCGCGCGGCATCTGTTACGTCACGCCGGACGGCCACCTCGCCTCCGTCACCGAAATGACGAAACTCGTGCGCACTCCGGAAGGCGCCGAAAACCGCGAGAACCCCGACGCCCCGGTGAAGCTCACGGGCGGCGAGCGAGTCTCCATGAATCTGTGGGGGTTCACCCCCGGCCTGTTCGACGCCCTCGAAGCGCGTTTCCCCGCATGGCTCGCGAAACACGGTTCCGAAGCCAAGAGCGAATGGTACATACCGTTCGTCGTGGACGAGATGATCCACGAAGGTTCCGCTACGGTGGAGATGCTGCCGACGGAATCCTCGTGGTTCGGAGTGACCTACCGGGAGGACAAGCCTTTCGTCACGAACGCCATCCAAGCGCTCGTCGACGCCGGCGAATATCCCGCGACGCTGTTCGGGAAAAAATGACGGGCCGCTGGGCGAACACGCTGATGAACGCGGTCGCCGACCGCGTCTGGCCGCGCGTTTGCGCGGTCAAGGAATGTTCCCGCCCGTCAGACCGTCCCGGACGGCATCTGTGCTCCGCCTGTTTCGCCGGACTTCCCTTCCACGGGGCGGAAGGATGCTGCAGCGTCTGCGGCATCGCAATACCGTCCACAGTGCATCACGGTTTCGTATGCGAAGTCTGCGCCAAGACGAAGCCGCCATACGAGTTTGCCCGCAGCGCGGTAGTCTACGAGCCTCCCGTGGACCAGCTCGTAAACGACTTCAAGTTCCGCCACGCCACGTGGCTGGCGGAAGACCTTGCCGACTTGCTCGAGGGCGCGGTACGCGCCAAGTTCGACTTCTCCTCGATTGATGCCGTGGTGCCGGTGCCGCTTTCCCGCGAACGCCTGCGCGAGCGCGGCTACAACCAGAGCGCCCTTCTCGCCCGTTCGCTCGGCCGGCGCATCAACCGGCGCGTCGACGAACGTTCCTTCCGCCGCATTCGCGACACGGAACACCAGTCGCGCCTTTCCGGCGAGGAACGATCCAAGAATTTGTCCGGCGCGTTCAAGGCGACCGACGCGCGGTACGTTCGCGGGCGCACCGTGCTGCTCGTCGACGACGTGATGACTTCTGGCAACACGTTCGCCCATTGCGCCAGGGCGCTGCTGGAAGGCGGCGCGGCTCGCGTATGGTGCGCTTCAGTCGCGCGTCGGCTGCGCGAAGGATGACACTCTCGCATATGGAAACCCCGCCCGCCACGATTGTATGGGATTGGAACGGCACGCTGCTGGACGACGTCGACGCCGCCGTGGCCGCGCTCAGCCGGATGCTCGCCAAGCACGGTCTGCCGCCCGTCACGCGCGATTTCTACCGCGCCAATTTCGGATTCCCAGTCCGCCCGTTCTACAGAAAGGTAGGCATCGACCTAGAACGCGTGGACTGGGACGAAATATGCATCGACTTCCACACGTTCATCGCCGCCGAACCGCAGCGTCTCAACGCCGCTTCGGTCGAAGCGCTGGAGCTGGCGCGCGCCAACGGCCTCAGGCAATGCATCCTGAGCGCCCTCCGCGAAGACCTTCTTCTCCGCGACACCGCAAAACTCGGCGTTGCCCCGTTCTTCGACCATATCGCCGGCGTGGACAACCTCGACGGCGCATCCAAACTCGACCGCGGGCGCGAACTTCTCGCCAATCTCCCTGCGCAGACAGAACTGTACTTCATCGGCGATACCTTGCACGACGCGGAAGTCGGCGCCGCTCTTGGCGCACGGGTGGTGCTCGTAGATTGCGGCCACCAGACCGCCGGACGCCTGCGGGCGGCCGGATGCGCCACAACCGCCTCTCCGCTCGAGGCCGTGCGGCACATACTGGCGCTACGTTCGAGACGCTCCAAAAATGTGCTATAATATGCGCCAAGGAGAACACCACCATGCAGCTTCAATACACCTACTGGCCAGCCAAAGAGGGCGGTTTCATTGGCTACTGGAACGACTATCCAGACCACGTCACCGAAGGTGAAACAATCGAAGAATTGGAGTTCATGCTCCGCGACCTGCGCACGTTCATAAACGATGGCGCGTTCGACGAGCAACCCCGCAAATGCGGCGTCATGGAGTTCGCGTGAAATTCCGCGACCTTGTTTCCCGCCTGCGCGACGAATGATGCGT
Organism: Kiritimatiellia bacterium; assembly: GCA_017411125.1. GTDB lineage: Bacteria > Verrucomicrobiota > Kiritimatiellia > RFP12 > UBA1067 > RUG572. The sequence continues at coordinate 687 of JAFPNP010000117.1, read as the reverse complement.
CTTCGTACGCCACGGCATCGGTCACGACCTGTACCGCAACGTGATAACAGGAAAACAAGAGGCCGTGCCGCGCCACGCCGAAGTCAAGGAATTCACCGCCCGTTCCATCATCCGCCGCCTGTCAACGCCACTTTATGACGAAGAATGATACGGCACGTCGTAATCGCGTTTATTCAGCAGACGCACGCCTTGTGCGGGAATTTGATATAATGATTTTTATGAAGCCAATCCTTCTCACATATGCGGTGGCGGCAATGGCGTTTGCCGCGTTCCAGGCGGGAACGGCGAACGCCGCTTTGACGCCGCGCGACGCGCACGCGGCGGCGCACAAGTGGCGCGCCGCGCATCCGCATCCGTTCGGACGCGCGCTCGATCATCCGTCCGGCGAAGTCATGACCGCCGCGGCGAACGGAACGAACCTCTTCCATGCAGTAAATATGTCCGGCGGCGGATTCACGGTGTTCGCGGCATCCGGCGATGGCGCCGCGCCGCTGGCGTTTGCAACATCCGGCACGTTCAGCGAAACAAACGCCGCGCCGCTGTGGACCATGCTTCTCGCCGATTCGGGATTGCGCGGCGCACGCGGGAAACGCGGCGGTTCACGCCGCCTTGCCGGAACCTCCTTGCCCGAAGGCGTCACCATATTCCGCACGGCGGTCGCCGCCGCGCCAAGACTCCTTTCCGCAC
>JAFPNP010000015.1 GCA_017411125.1 Kiritimatiellia bacterium | reverse complement strand
GGCGGTGCAGCGGGCGCAACTGGCGCAGGTGCGGCAGGAACGGTAGCAAGAGCATCGACTTCCGATTCAGCCTTCGGCTTGGCAACAGGCTTTTTCTCGGCTTCGGCTTCGGCAGTCAGAGCATCAAGGACGTTTTCCTCAACGGGTTTCTCAGTCGGCTTCTTCTCTTCCACCTTTTTCTCCGGTGCGGGCGCAGGCGCAGATGCCGCAGGCTTTCCCTCTACCTTCTTCTCTGGCGCGGGCGTTGCCGCAGGCTTTTCCTCGGCCTTCTTTTCTGGCACAGGTGCAGGCGCGGGCGCCGCAGGCTTTTCCTCGGCTTTCTTCTCTGGCGTGGGCGTTGCCGCAGGCGCGGGTGCCGCAGGCTTTTCCTCCACCTTCTTTTCTGGCACAGGTGCAGGCGCTGCCTCGGCGGGCTTTTTCTTCGCGTCGCCTTCAAGGTCGTTCAGCAAGTTGTCAAGATCATCCTGTGCAAATGCACTTGTCGAAAAGACAAGCGAAACGCACGCTGCGCCAACTGCCGCACAAACTTTTTTGACTCTCATCCTAGAATGCTCCTTAAGGTCGTCCTATGATACCCTATTCTCACTAACTAATCAAGTCTTACTGCAATGTTTTTTCCTTGCCGGACTTCAAATCTTCGAGGGTGACTTTGCATCCCTTGTCCGTCTTTGCAAGATTCGTGACCTTGTACTCGCGATTGCCTAGCTTGAACTCGGTGCCAGCGGAGACGGTTATCGTCTTGCCTCCCTCGCGGCTCCACTGAAGGTCGACCTGCTCCCTGTCCACGACGGACCTGTTGTTGACGCGGATAATGAGCCTGCGCTTGTCCTTCACGTTTTCCAGCTCGGCGGTCGAATTGTCGACGGCAACTTCCTGGCTCGCCCCCCTCATCGTGACGCGCTTCTTTCCTTCGTTGTACTTGACCACGCGCCAGCCGCTCTTGACCTTGTCGTCCTGCATGCGGCCTTTCACGTATTTGGGCTTTGCCAGACGGTAAACGATCTCGCCACCCTCGATCGCCGTCGCCGTGGCGCGGTAGGTCTTGTCCGTCACCTCGAACGAAAGGCGGTATCCGGACGGAATCTTGTTTGCGCCCTTGAACCAGAACGGCAGCAGTTCCTTCTTCAGCTCGCCCGAAACAGAGAGGAAATCAAGGTAGTCGGGATGGGACTCCGGGTCTTTCGGATCCGTCTTGGCGTCGTATTCCTCCTTGTTGGTGAACGTATCGCCGTCAGGATCCTTCTGGGCGTCCGCAGGATCACGTGGATCAAAACCGTACTTGAGCTCCCATGCATCGGGGATGCCGTCCTTGTCGGCATCGTCTCCGACACGCGTAGTATCGACGGGATCCTTGAACTTCTGCGAAACCTTGCAGAACGGACACTCCGCGCACTTTGCGGGAATCGGGCGGCGGCAATCCTTGTTCTGGCAGAACACTCGTTTCTCGCTCGCAAGAAAACTCCCCGCGCCCTCCGCCTCGTCGGGCACTTTGAGCAGATCGGGCTCGCTCATCGCGCCAAGCGCCTTGACAAGCGGCTTCATGTTAGCCGGCGCGACTTCGGTGTGGGCTGCGGTGTTCGACCTGAGCTCGCGCTCGCACCGGGCGCGCGCGCCTTCGGGAGACGTTCCCAGCGAAGCGGCGAACGCAACCGCCGCCCCGGCCGCCAGCAGGATGCCGGCCGCCGCCACGAGCCATTCATAGTGGTCTGCCACAAAGTTTCTCTTCGCGCTGGACATCACTTGCCCTCCTTGTTCCCTGCGGCGGACTGCGCGGCGGCGGGATTCCCGGCCGCATTCTCCGCCGGCGCGATTTCGGGCTGCGTCCTGCCGCGCCCAAAATCGTACACGCTCAATTTCATGCTCACGAGCAAAGGCTGGTCGCTGGCCGGATCGGTCGCCACGCCGTCTTCTTCCTGTTCATTCTTCCGATCGTCGCCATGGCGGCGGCGCCCGGCGGATTTCCCGCCGGCCGCGCTGCTCTCGGCGATCCGCTTCAACTTGTCGCGCAGCGCCTCGCCCTCGCGCCCGAACTTGAAATCGTCCACCACGTAGAAACGTTTGCTCTTCGCGAGTTCGTTCAACACCTTCACGAACGCCGCCGAGCGGGCGGTGTACTCCAGTCTGAAATCGTAGCGTCTGGGCTCGTCGGCCGACGCCGCCCCTTTCGCCGATTTGTCCTTGCCCTTGGCACCGGCGCGTCTCTGGCCGCGCGACGCCTCGGCGGCGGCGGAAGGATCCTCCATCGCGGGACGGTCAAACTTCTTCACCTCCACGATCCCGCTCCTCGCGAGGATATCCACCACGTTCGTGATCACGCCGAGCTGCGCATATAGCTGCGGCAGCTCATGCCGCTGCGGCGTCTTGCCTGCTTCGCCGAGATACTGGTCGAAACCGAACAGGAACTTCGCCTCGCAAATGCGCCCGGCAGATCCGCCGGGAAGTTTCTGCATCCGGGTGACCTCGTTGTAGAGACGCTGCTTGAACACCGTCTCGGACAGGTCTTCCGGAGGTGGCGGGCAATCCCCTCGCGCAGCCATCTCCAGCGCCTTGCCGCGCCAAGCCACGTAGGCGGACTCGTTGGACGCCACAGCCGCGATGGCGGCGGGCGACGGAAACGGCTTCGCGGCGGTGCTCTGCGTGTAGTACGCCTTGTTTTTCGCCTTCGCCGCCGCAAGTCTCTCCTCGCCGTCGACGCGTTCGGCGTACGCGCTGTAGAGGAACCATCCGAGCGCCAGTGCGCAGACGCCGAACACGGCGCCGCAGCAGACGCCCACCTTCTGCTGTTTCGTCATACTCATTTCCTTGTCCCCCGCTTCTGGGACTTCTTGGCGGCGGACGCATCGGGATCCGCGGAAGGAACCGGCGCGAACTTGAACGAAAGCGTGACTTCCTGCAGCGACGGGCCGGTCTGAAGACTTACCGCCACCGCATCGTGTCCGCCCTTGTCGGATTTCGCCACCAGATCCGATTTGGCGAGATTCTCCCTTATTATGCTGGGGGCATCGACGTTCCGGCTGCGGGGATTGTCTTTTCTCCACCGGCCAAGCTCATTCTCCATCCTGTCGTTCCAGCCAAGGACGACTACGTTCACCTCTTCGGGCGCATCTTCTTCACCGCCGGCCTTCTTGCTTTCCCACTTGGAAATCCACATTCCGGGCAAGGGGCGGAGACTTTCCCGCACCGCGTTCACGCGGTCGAGCGCCAAAGTGCGCCGGCGCATGAGTTTCTGCAGGCTGTCGCACGCGGCAAGCGCGGCCTTCTCCTTCGTCTGCGCGGTCTGGAAACGCTGCTGCATCTGGCCGAGCCTGGCGTTTTCCGCCTCGACGCAGGCTAGCTGCGCCTGCGATTCGGCAAGTCCGCGGTTCTGCACGAGTATCCCAAAGCCAAGCGCCGCCAGCAGCCCGGCGGCTCCTGCCGCGAGAAACGGAATGCGGCGGACGTTGCGCGCCTGGGCGACCAGCTCCGGCGGCATCAGGTTGATCCGCACGAGACCGGGCGCGTCCGTGTGGCGCAGTGCGAGACCCACGGACTCCGCAAGCACGAAAGCGTCGCTCTCCAGCGCGGACGCGTCGACCTTGCCGCCGACGCCGACCGACGTGAACGGGTTCAGGTAGCCCACGTCAAGCTGGAGCGATTCGCGGAAGAATTCGTCGAGCTGGGGAAGCCGCACCGTGCCGCCGGTCAAGAACAGCCGCACCGGCGCCGAGCCGCCCTGCTGGGAACGGTAGAAATTGATGGACCGGGATATCTCCGCGTGGAGACGGGTGAGCGTGGTCCGTATCACCTTGGATACGCGGTCGGATATTTCGTCCTCGTCCTCCGTCACCCCGCCAAGCGACACGTATCCGCGCTCGATCTTCAGCCGCTCGGCCTCCTCGGTGGAGCAGCCGAACGCCTGCGCTATGTCTTTGGTTATGGTGTTGCCCGCCACGGGAATCGAACGGTTGTACACCTTCTCGTCCTCGACGAGTATCAGATTCGTCGTCTTCGCGCCGATGTCAAGCACTATGTTGCATCCCGAAAGGCCGGGGTTGGCGAAGCGCAGCGCATTCAGCACGGCCATGGGCGACACGTCCACCGCTTCGGGCCTCAGGCCGGCCGCCACCACCGCGTCCGTCACCGCCCTCACGGCATCGAGTTTCGCCGCCACTATCATCGCGGCCCGGTCGCCCTCCGGCGTCGTCCCGATGAACTGGTGGTCGCACACTATCTCGTCGATCGGGAACGGCACGTTCTGCTCGACCTCGTACTGCACCAGCTGTTCCATCTTCGCGGCGTCGCCGACCGCCGGAAACTTGGCGAAACGCGGGAACACCATCTGCCCGCCAAGCGACACGGCGAGCGGAGCCGGGCGTATGCCCGTCTCGCGCATCATCTGGGAAAGAATCGGGGGCAGCGACGCGGAAACCGACAGCGCGTCGCCGACGTCCACCGTCTGCAGGTCGCCGCTGCCGTACGCGGTGAGCGTCAGATTCCGCTTGCCGCTCAGCGTATACTCGGCGAGCGTGGCCTTCGACGCGCCTATGTTCAATGTCAGGATGCGGGACATTTTGCTTCCTTGCTGGCTCTTACTGGACTGTCTCGTAGTCGTTGCTGTTCACGAGGTAGAACGGCGTCTTGGACCGGTCCACCAGACCCTGGCGCAGCTCTATCATCGCCGCGCCCGTCTTCTTGCTCTTGGCGTTTATGATGGTGTCGACGTTCCACCATTCCATCTCCGCCTTGTTGCTCTCTTTGATTTTGCCGGCCTGCACCCACGGGAAACCGTTCACCACGTTTTCGCCATCAAGCAGCTTGCCGGACGAGTTGACGATCTCGCACGAAATCACCACGGGATCGCCGTAGCGCTCCAGGAACGACGGCGGGAGGCAAGCGCACGAACGGTGGTCGCCCTTGTATATGTTCGTATAGCGCGTAGACAGCGTATAGTACACATAGGGCGGCAGCGGCTTCGCCGCCTTCGACTTGTCCTTGAAGCGGGATTTCGACGTGTCGGCGAGGATGTACCAGTTGACGGTGAGATCCTCGGTCCACATCTGCTGCGTGCGGTACGTCAGCTCGAACACTCCCCAGACGCGGCGGCTCTTCGTGATCGGCTGAAGCCCTCCCTGCACCTGGAGCGACGGCGCCATTATGTACGACTGCGCCCCGATGACCGGCATCACGCTTATCCTGACCATATCGTCCATCTTGGCCTGGGCGGCCTCCGCCTCGGTCTGCTCGGCCCTTGCGCCGCGCGAACCGCGCCGCGACGACTGCGCCGAAACCGCGGCGGCGAGCGCGCATGCGAGCGAACAGCAGACAACATACTTGAACTTCATCTTTTCTCTCCTTTTGTTGGACGTGTAGATTGTATCACAAAACCTTCATCTTCGGCAAATCCTGAATGTCGACGATTCCGACCACCCGGCCGCCGGCGTCGCAAACCGGCAGGTCGTCGACGCTGCGGATCGAAAACACCTTCAGCAGCTCCGCCGCGTACGCATCGCTCCGTATGGACAGCGGATGCGCCGTCATGACAGACTCCACCGGCGCCGCCAGAACGTCGCGCCCCTCCGCCACGTGCCGGCGGAAGTCGCCGTCGGTGAATATGCCCGCAAGCGTCCCGTCGGCGTTGACCACCACAGCCGAACCGCCCTGCGCCTTAGTCATCGCAAGAAGCGCGTCGAGCACCGCGGTCTGCGGCCGCACCGTCGCGCAGCGCTCGCCGGTGCGCATGACGTCCGAAACCTTGAGCACCAGCGCCCGCCCGATCGCGCCCGCCGGATGGTTGAGAGCGTAGCGCTCCCTGTCGAACGACTGCACGTCTATCATCACCATCGCAAGCGCGTCGCCCATCGCCATCGTCGCCGTGGTGGAGTTCGTCGGGGCCATGCCGAACGGACACGCCTCGCGCCCGCATGGAATCTCCAGCACCACGTCGGCCATCTTCGCGAGCGTCGAAGACGGATTGCCAACGAGCGCGACCACCTTGAGCCCGTGCCGCCGCACCGCCGGAATGAGGCGCACCACCTCCTCGCTCTCCCCGCTGAAGGAAAGGGCGAGCAGCACGTCTTCCGGCCCGGTCATGCCAAGGTCGCCGTGCATCGCCTGCACGGGATTGAGCACGATCGAATTGACACCTGTCGAAGCGAAGATGGCGCTCATCTTCTCCGCCACGTGCAGGTTCTTGCCGACGCCGGTCACCACCGCCTTGCCGCCGCGCGCAAGAGCCTCCTGCATCAGGGAAATCGTCGCCGTGAACGACTCCCCCAGCGAGGCCCGCGTGCGCCGGAGGCCCTCGATCTCTATGTCGAAGACCTCCCGCGCCCGTGCAATCTGTCTGTCGGCGGTCATTGCGCTTTCCGGATTTTCCGGATCAGCCAATCCCTTTCTTGGCCTGGGCCTGCAGAAGCGTCACGCAGACCGTGCCCACGATGTCCTCCGCGCTGCATCCGCGCGAAAGGTCGTTCATGGCCTTCGCAAGGCCCTGCAGGTTCGGCCCGATCGCCGTGGCGCCTCCGAGCCTCTGCGCGATCTTGTAGCCGATGTTGCCGGCCTGGAGATCCGGGAACACGAAAACGTTCGCGTTGCCCTGGATGACGCCGCCCTTGTTCTTGAGCGCGCCCACCTCCGGGACGATCGCCGCGTCGAACTGCAGCTCGCCGTCCATGGCGATTCCCTTCTCCGCGAAAACGGGCTTCGCAAGCTCCACGGCCTTCTGCACTTTCTCCACGAGTTCGCCCGCGGCGCTTCCCTTAGTGGAGAAACTCAGGAACGCGACGCGCGGCTCGTTGCCGGTGAGGTCGCGGTACGTCTGGGCGGACGAGAGACCGATGTCTACGAGCTGCTCCGCCGTGGGGTTGGGTATCACGGCGCAGTCGCCGAACGCGAGCACGCCGTCGCCCGAAGGCGTAGGCGACTTCAAATCCATGATGAAGCAGCTCGACGCCGTCTTCACGCCCTTCTGCGTGCCGAGCGTGTGGAACGCCGCGCGCAGCATGTCGCCGGTGGAGGCGATCGAACCCGCCACGAGACCGTCCACGCGGCCGAGCCTGACCATCATGCCGCCGAAATAGATGCGCTTCGTGCGAAGCGTCTTCTGCGCCGTCGCGAGGTCGATGATCTTCTGCTTCTCCGGCGGCTTTCTGGACTCCTTCGCGTTCCACGCCTCAAGGTACGCCTGCTCCAGCTCGGCGTCGCCCTGCGTGTAGTCGATGACCTTGATTCCGCGCTCGGCGAGGCTGAGACTGGCCGCCGCCTCGGCGGCGGAAATCTCCTCCGGCGTACCCAGCACGACCGGGGTGCATATCTTGCGGTCCACGCAGCTGCAGGCCGCCGTGATCACGCGCGCGTCCATGCCTTCGGGCAGAACAACCGTTCCGTTCAGCGCCGAGGCCCTTTCAATGATCTTGTCAATCGCTTTCATTTCTTCACTCTCTCTAAATTGTTCACCCCTTGAGGACGGCCACCGTCTCGCGCGCGATCATCAACTCCTCGTTGGTCGGAATAACGACCACGGGAATCTTCGAGTCCTTCGTGGAGATGACACCCGACGCGCCGAAGCGCACTTTCAGATTGGCTTTCTTGTCCAATTTCACGCCGAGGGCTCCGAGGCGCTTCACGATCTGCTCGCGCAGCTCCGCCGCGTTCTCGCCGATGCCGCCCGCCATCACGATGGCGTCCGCACCGCCCACGAGCGTGTTGTAGCCGCCGATATACAGCGCGGCGCGGTGCCCGAACGCCTCGAGCGCCTCGATGGCGTCGATATCCCCCTTTTCCGCCTTCGCGACGACGTCGCGGGAGTCGCCGCCCTGGACGCCTGCGAGACCCTGGAAGCCGCTTTCCTTGTTCAACATCTTGTCGAGCTGCTCCAGGGTACAGCCCTGGCGGCCGAGGAAGAAGATGACGCCTGGGTCCACCGTGCCGGAGCGCGTGCCCATCACGAGACCGTCGAGCGGCGTGAGGCCCATCGTGGTATCCATGCACTGCCCGTTTTTGACGGCGGCGATCGACGAACCGTTGCCGAGATGGCAGGTGACGAGATTCACCTTCGATAGCGGCTTCTTCAGCCAGGCCGCCGCCGCCTGGGTGATGTACTTGTGCGACGTGCCGTGGAAACCGTACTTGCGGATGCCGTACTTGCGGGCGACCTTGCGCGGGATGGCGTAGGTGTAGGCGCAGCCGGGCATGGTCTGGTGGAAAGCGGTGTCGAACACCGCGACGTTGGGCACGCCCTTCGCCGCCTTCTCGCACGCTTCGATTCCCTGGAGGTTCGCCGGGTTGTGCAGCGGCGCGAGCAGCGAACACTTCGCTATCGCCTTCTTGGCCGCCGCCGTTATCCGCGCCGGCTCCGCGAACGTCGCCGCGCCGTGCACCACGCGGTGCCCGATCGCGTCGATCTCCGAAAGGGACACCACCACGCCAACATCGCGGTCGCACAGTACGGCCGTCACCTGCGCGATCGCCTCCACGTGGTCTTTCATCGCCACCTCGCGCACAACCTTGTCGCAGCCGGTCTTCGTGTAGACGAGACGCGAACCCGCTATGCCGATGCGCTCGACGAGGCCCTTGCAGAGCATCTTCTCGCCGTCCATATCGAAAAGCTGGAACTTGAGCGACGAAGAGCCGCAGTTTACGACCAATACCTTCTTTATCTTCTTTGCCATTTCAAGCGGCCGGCCCGGAGGCCGGCCCCTCCCTTGTTACCTTTTCCTTATCGAAACCTTGAAGAATCCCGCCGCCGGCATTCCGGCGCGCGCCTCGTCGATCTTCGACTTGTCGATCGTCGCGGACTTCTCGCCGTTCGCCTTGATCTCGATCGTGTCGACCGTCGTCTCCCTGGCGTCGGCGAAGTCCGGCGTGGCCGAGTACATCAGCACCACATCCACGTAGACTTCCTTCGCGAACACGATGAAGTCGCTCAGGGCGCCGGTCGTGCCGATGTCGTTTTTCACCCCGAGCTCCAGGCCCTCTTCGAGCGAGAAGTTCTTTATGTACACGACAGTCGTCTCGAATTCGCCGTCGGACGCGGCCGCCGTCAGCGCCACGGAGCGCAGCAGCCGCCCGTATCTTTCGTAGACGTTGTCCACGTCGATGGCGAGGTTCGCGGCGACTTCCGCGTAGGCGTCGAGCGACGAATACAGGTACGGGTTCACCGTCGCGAAGAACGTGTTGCCGGAAATCGGCCCCTGGCCCGAAAGATTCTTGTTGCGGTGCATTTCCCACGAATCCGGGAAGCCGTCGTTGTCGGTGTCGGCGTCCTCGATGAACACCGTCGCGTCGGACGCGGGCGCGTCGTAGTTTATGACGACGGGCTTCGGCGCCCAGACGTACGCCGCCTTGGAATCGCCCACGTGGCAGTTGTAGCCCCAGCTTTCCCAGTCGGACTTCGCGCCGTTTCCGTCCGTGTCGATGTAGGCGCGCACGTAGTAGGTCCCGAGCGCCACGCCGCGCAGCACGGCGTTCGTCTGGCGGCTGCCGTCGGAATACACGCTGCCCTTGTCGCTCACATACGCTTCGGACACCGGCGCACCGGAGAAGTCCGGCGTCGTGAACGCCTGCACGTGGATGAGGTTGGCGCGCGCCGTTGGCGACGTCGACAAGCTCTCCGCCAGCGCCCCGAAGTACTTGACGCTCACGTTGATCGTGCCGTACTTGTCCTGCACGCTTCCGCCGGTGCCGAGACGGAACGGCGTCGCGACCTCGCTTGCGGCGAATTCGGTCCTGCTGTATTCGAACTCGGTGAACTTCGCGTCGAGCATCGACACCGCCCACCAGTAGTTGTTCGTGGTCGAGAACACCCTGCCGTTCGAAGTGGCCATGCCGGCGTACACCGGAGCCGTCCACTCGTACATCCCGTCCGTGCTGCGCGCCGGCGAGCGCTGCACGCCGGAGTCGTACACGATGGACGTCCTGCCGGCGTCCGAATATATCCTCAACCGGAACGCAGGGTACGCCTTCGCGATGGAGTTGGTGTGCGACCAGCGGAACGTCGGGCGGGCGGGATACACCAGCTGCGCCTGCTTCGGATCCGGCACCGTCGCCGTGCGCCTCTGCTCGAAGCGGTTCGAGAACAGGACAGGCAGGTTGTTGCCGAGCTCCTCGTACTCGCCGGCGTCGCCGTCGCCTATCACGACGCGGTACGTCACGTTCGTCATGTTCAGGCTCGGCGTCGTCCGCTGGGCGTAGGCCATGTTCAGCGTGCCCCAGTCGAGGTCGAACAGCCCGTCGGCGAGCAAGTCCGCCTCCGTGAGGGCGGAGTGGACCGAAAGGTCGAGCTTGCGGTCGAACACCACGCCGCCGTAGTTTCTCGTGCCGCCGGCGCTGCGCGCCGCGCGGTTGATCCAGTTGCGCACGATGCGGACGCGCGTGAGCGAACTTCCGTTGAAAACGGTGTTCGAGCCGGGATAGAGCGCGGCCTCGTTCGGCCCGTATCCGTTGGGCATGTCCACGTTGCCGCGGTCTGTGGCGCCGTTCACCGAATCGTAGCCGCTATCCCAGTCGCCGAGCGCGTGCGCCAGCTCGAAGCGCGCCATCGTCGGCGTGGTCTTCGAAAGCTCAAGCGTGAACTCCGCGTCGGACCAGCCCACGTTCACGTCCGTCACGACGCCGTAAGGCTCGCCGGGGTCCCAGCTTCCGGTGTTGTTCTCGTCGAGGAACACCACGAACGTGTTGCGGCCCTCGCGCACGTGGCCGAGGTTGTTGCGGTTCTGGGAATCCACTTCGTCGCTTTCGACGAGGTGCAGAGTGGTGCGCGAGTTGCCGCCCGCCGTCTTCGCGTCCCACGTCACGCGCACGTGGCTGGTGTCGAGGTGGATCAGCGTGTACGTGCCGTTCGTCACGCCAGCCGCGTCCTCCACGATGTTCAGCGTCTCGGGCAGACGCGTGAAGTCCACCGCCATGCGGCCCGTCACGTAGTCGATGGTGCCGATGTTGTAGGATTCGTCGACGACGTACGTGGACTTGGCGACGAGATTGCCCTTGCCGTCGTCCCACACGAAACCCTCCTGCCATTCGGCGCCCGACAGCCTGCCGTATTCCGGCACCCAGGCGTTGTACGCTATGTAGTCGGCGTCGAGGAAGTCCATCGACACGGTTCCGGGCGTTATGGATCCGGGATCGAGAGTGCGCTCGAACACGCTGTTCGGGTTGAGGCCGAGGTATCTGGTCTTCATCGTGCTCGCGCTCGCCGCGCCGGACACGTCGCTCCCGGCCGTCACGGTCCACACCGCGTCCGGCAGGCCCGACGCCTTGCTCGTCTCGGAATACGCCTGCAGAACGATCTGGCCCGTAAGCATTCCTTCGCCGGGCGCCATCACCAGGTTGGCGTGGATCGTGGGCACCGGGTAGTTGCGCACGATGACGGCGTCCTCGTTCCCGATCGCTATGCTCGACGTGTTCTGGAGCGTCGGATCGGTGCCGGCGCGGCACTCGGCGTAGTTGCTCCAGCCGTCGTCGTCCGGGTCGGACCACGGATCGTACAGGCCGCGCGAGAGCATGTCGGGTTTGAAGAAGTCTTCCCACCAGTCCTCCATGAAGTCGTGGTCGGTGAACATCTCGCCGAGGTAGAGGTTCTTCACCCGCCTGAAGTAGTCCGTCATGTTGCCGGCCATGCCATAGGAGTTCATGTTCGTCGAAGAAATCTTCTCCAGATCCTTTCCGGCGAGGCTCTTGAAGCCCTTGCCGATGAGATACTCCGTGAAGTTGGGCAGCTGGTCGTTGTCCTCGTCGCCGAAGAAATTGTCGAGGCGGTACTCGATCATGTCGGCGTCGTCGATGCCCCAGCCGGCGGTGCCGCCGCCGGAAATGGAGTTCTTCTTCCACGGGTCGTACGCAGGATTGCCGTCGTTCCACTTTTCGAGAACCGTCAAGCCGCCGGCCGGCGCCTCGCTGCGGGCGTCCTCCCAGTTGTAGGGGCTTATCCTGGCCTCCTCAAGCGTCGACGTCACGCCGTTCGTGCCGAACATCACGTACAGCTCCCAGCCGTCGGGAATGCCGTCGACGTCCAGATCGAACGTGTCTGCGGGAAGCGACAGCGTTCTCCACGTATTGGAGACGGCAAGGCCGAGCGCTTCGAAGTAGCGGAACACGAGATACTTGTCCAGCGCGGTGAACGGCTTCGTGTTCACCTCCTTGGCCGCCGCGTAGGCCGTGCTGTTGGCAGTGAGCGGGTCGAAACCGTAGTAGCCGTACACCTGCGCGTGCACGAGCACGACCGGCTGGTTCCTCGCGACCCTGGTGATGCGCAACACGCCGTTGGACGCGGTGAGCGTCACGTTCGTGCCAAGTCCCACAAGCGCCGTCGCCACGTCGTTCGTCTCGCCCATGACGGAATAGACGTAGGTAGCGCAAAGCTTGTCGGCATAACCGGAAACGGCGACGTCGTCGCCCACGCGCGGAATCGCCTGGACGTCGGCCGGCAGCACGTACTTCGCCACCGCGCCGCCGTACGTCATGTTCGTGACGGTGAGCACGGTCGCGTCGATCGCGGTGAACGCCATCACGTCGCCCTCGCCGTAGAGCGCGGAATCATTGATGAGCGGATCGAGCCCGTTTTCCACCTCGTAGCCGTCGGGCATTCCGTCGCCGTCGGTGTCGGTATTGCGCGGATCCGTGCCGTAGGCGGACTCGTCCTCGTCCGGGATTCCGTCGCCGTCGGAGTCCCTGCCCTCG
>JAFPNP010000116.1 GCA_017411125.1 Kiritimatiellia bacterium | reverse complement strand
GAAAACATCATGGTGGACGGCGACGGCACCATCAAGGTGACCGACCTTGGCTTATGCCAATCGACCGCCGCCATCCAGAGCGTCGAGCAGGCGGAAGAAGTGGTGGGCACGCCCGCATACATCAGCCCGGAGCAGATATACGGCGACGTGAAACTGGACTGCAGGGCGGACATATATTGCCTTGGCGCCTCAATGTACCACATGGCAACGGGGCGCACGCTTTTTCCCATCATGAACACTGACGAGATTCTCCGTGCGCACGTAAGCGAAAAAATCCAGGCGCCGGATCCACGCTTCGTGAATCCGGCCATTTCAAAAGGTTTCGCCTGCCTTGTGGCGAACATGTGCGTCAAAGACCGCGACTGCCGCTACGGTTCATGGGACGAGGTGTTCGACGACGCGAAACTTGTCGAAAGCGGAGGGATTCCCGCTCCGCTCCACGAGGCATCGGTCTCATCGATACAAATCAATCCATGACAATCCGACATATGCAGGAAAAACAGCAAACGCTCCGCCTTGCATTCCGCAGGCGCGAGTTCATCAAGGCGGCAGGCGCCGCCGGACTTCTCTCGACTGTCCAGGCCGGGCTTTCGGGATGCTACGACCCGAAATGCGACGCCCCCGCGCGCATCCTGATCGTCGGCGGCGGCGCGGCCGGCGTCACGATGGCCTCGCTGCTGCGCAGAGCCTGTCCCAAGGCCGTGATAACGATGGTCGAGCCGTCGGACCGGCATTACTACCAGCCCGGATTCACATTCATCGGCGCGGGCGTGTGGCGGCCGGACGACGTGTGGATGCACGAGCGCGATCTCGTGCCTTCCGGCGTGACTTGGCTGAAGGACAGCGCCGTCGCCATCGACCCGGACCGCAACACCGCCGTCCTCAAGGCAGCCGGCAAGATCGCATACGATTTTCTGGTTCTCGTTCCCGGAATCCAGCAGAATTGGAACCAGGTGCAGGGGATCACGCGGGAGTGTCTTGGTCTCGGCAACGCCCACTCGATATACGACTTCGAAGGATCGGTGCGCACGTGGCGGGCGATGCAAGAGTTCGTCCGCACCGGCGGACGCGGCGTTTTCACCGACACTTGGACAAAACACAAATGCGGCGGCGCGCCGAAGAAAATTTGCCTTCTCGGCGAACACCTCGCACGCAAAATCGGCACGCGCCCGCGCCTGTCGTTCAACTACTTCACCGCCGAAAAACAACTTTACGACGTGCCGCTGTACACTCCGCGGCTAGAACAGATATACCGCGAACGCGACGTGCCGCTGAGGCTGAACTCAAAGCTCGCCGGCGTGGACGTCTCTGCCAAAAAAGCGTATTTCGAAGACCGCGCCACGGGCAAGATCTTCACCGAGGATTACGATTTCCTGCACTTCGCCCCGCCGCAATCCGCGCCGGACTTCGTGCGCGAAAGCGGTCTGGGCTGGACCGAAGGAAAGCTCGCCTCAGGCGCGTGGGTAATGGTAGACCAGAAGACGCTCGTACACAAGAAATATCCGAACATTGTATCGCTCGGCGACGTTGCCGGCATCCCGACATCCAAAACCGGAGCAGGAGTGAAAAAACAGGCGCCCGTCGCGGCGGCGAACCTGTGCGCAATCATGTCCGGCAAAAAACCTTCCGCAGAATACAGCGGCTATGCGGCGTGCCCGATCATCACCGACTACGGCCACGTGATAATGTGCGAGTTCAACTACGACAAACAGCCGGAAACATCCTTCCCCTTCACGCTGCTGGACACGTCCCGCGAACTGCGCTCCGCATGGTGGCTGAAACGTTTCGTCCTGAAACCCTACTACTTCAGGGTGATGCTCAAAGGCTGGGCTTGACGGTGGCGCAGTCCCGCAGCGCCTCCATGCGCTTTGCGATTGTGGCCTCGTAGCCCTGATTCGAAGGGACGTAGTACGTTTCCGGTATTCTGAGATACGACTGCTCCACCCACGCCTCCGCATACGAATGCGGGTATTTGTATCCTGCGTTTTCCTCTGCGCCGATCGCCTTTACGTGGACGTTTTTCAAGTGTTCCGGCACGGGCTGGACGGCGCCGGTCTCCACGTCGCGGATGGCTTTCGCTATGGCCTCGTAAGACCGGTTCGACTTCGGCGCGGTGGCGAGATAGGTCGTCGCCTGCGCGAGCGTTATCCGCGCCTCCGGCATTCCGATAAACTCTACGGTCTGCAGCGCAGCCACGGCAAGGGTGAGGCCGCGGGGATCGGCGTTGCCGATGTCCTCGGACGCGAGTATCACGAGCCGGCGCGCTATGAAGCGCGGATCCTCTCCGGCCACGATCATCTTCGCCAGCCAGTATATCGCGGCGTCCGGATCGGAACCGCGCACGGACTTGATGAACGCACTGATCGTGTCGTAGTGGCCGTCCTCCTTTTTGTCGTACTGCACCTGGCGCCGCTGCACGCATTCCTGTATGACATCGAGCGTGAGGTGGATCACGCCATCGGACGAGGCGGGCGTCGAACGCACGGCCACTTCGAGCGCCGTAAGCGCGTGCCGTCCGTCGCCGTCGCAGATTTCAGAAAGAAACCGGCGCGCATCGTCGTCAAACGCCGTAGGCACCTTTCCGTAGCCGCGCTCCGGATCGTAAAGCGCTCTGTCCAGCAATGCGGCCACGTCTTCCGGCGAAAGCGGTTTGAGCTGGAAGACGAGCGACCGGGAAGTGAGCGGCGTATTGACGAACATGGACGGGTTGTGCGTCGTCGCGCCAACGAGAACCACCGTGCCGT